>JBBRHU010000289.1:0-4667 GCA_038222255.1 Fimbriimonadales bacterium
AGCAGGGGCACTCGACTGGATGACAATCGGAACGACAGACGACCCCGTTGGAAACCTTGAGGGTGATCGCCGAAAAGAAATTCTGCGAAAGGCGCTCCTTGCTCTGCCTGCACACCATAGAAGTTTGATTGTTTTGCGAGACCTTGAAGAAAAGGAGTATCCAGAAATTGCCAAAATATTAGGGTGCACAATCGGCGGTGCGAAGTTGCGAGTCCTTAGGGCGCGACGGGCACTACGAGACCGGATAGCACCAATGTTGAGCGAGGAGGCGTTATGAACTTTTTTAATCGGAAAGACAAACTGTTCCAAGAAGCCCTAGATGGCGAAATATCGCTTCACGAACTATCGCCGACAGATCGAGCAGAAGCTGAAAGCTTTATTCAGTTGCGACAAGACCTGCGAGCATTGCGTGAGATTCCTGAGCTCCAGCTGAGCAATGAACGAATGCGGGACGCCATTCTGAGCGCAAGTCTGAATAAGAAATCAAGTTCAGCTTCCCCCGGCTTTTGGAATGCGGTTTGGATTCCGACAGCAGCCTGTGCGTTCGTGGTTGCATTCGTCGGCATGAATCAGTATTTCAAAGGTCAGCGAGAGCCTGTGATCCGAACAGGAGAATCGCTGAGTGGCAATGTCGCGGCCCTGGGTCCGTCCACGAATTTTCGGCCGATCCTTCCTGAGCGGCACGTCCTGATTCCACCAGTGGCAACCACTGCCAACACGGCAGCAGTCCCATCAGGTGTCACTGCGAGAGATCACCGACTGGCACAGCGTTCTACGGCAAGGACTGTGACGATGACTCAGCCGTCGGGCTCTGGAGAAGGAGAGTTGCTACTCGACCCGAATAAGTTTGTGGCATTCGTGAATCGCGGAGATTCCGAAGTGATGCTGCCTGCTCCCGAATCCTCAGATTCAGGTCCGATTGTGGTGATTGACTCTGCGCCTGGCGCTGGAACCATGAACCCGGTTGCGACCGAGACTGGAAGTACATCAAATGTTATTGTTGGCGGTTAAGACGATCCAGGTCGGTCTAGCTCTCGCGAGCCAGACCGGACAGCTTCCTCCCACGGACCAGAAGGCGTGGGAGCAAGTTGCATCGTCCGTCGTTACCGTTCAGCGGTCGGGGAGACCGTTCAACGTTGCCGTTTGCATTTCTAGTCAAGGGCTCTTTCTCTCGTATTCCCCAGGCATAAAAGGTGCGCTTCAGGCACGAATGAATGATGGGCGAGCAATCACCCTCGTTCCCGTGTCGACGGATAGCCGCTCAAGACTTGCGCTTTATCAAGCGAGTCCTTGGTTGCCAGATTTTGCTAAACCGGTACAGCTATCGGCGGGTGACCCTGCTCCAGGAACCAAGTTGTTAGCCGCAATGACAACGGGTGTCGCCAAGGTAATGGTGTCGTCCTCCAACGGATTTGGATTTTTCGGCAAGGATCCCCGGCCGATGCCGTTGTATGACGTCCGGTTCGAAGGTGAATCACCCCAGGTTGCAGGTGCGTTGCTCTTCACCTACAGAGGTGAGCTCGTCAGTATCGCCTGCGCGGTGCTTGGCTCATCGCCACAGATCAAAACCGGTCCTGGTTTCACAACCGACCCGCAGCGAAACTTTGGCCAACAAGCCCAAGGTGGTGGATCGCTGAATGGCGGCGGTCAAACCAACAACATGGGGCCAAGTCAGCTGACGGTGGCCTACACGCCCTCGTTGAGCGCGATGAGACGAGTCGTGGATGGCTTTCTTGCTCCGACCCATCAAGTCGTGTATCCCGCGATCGGCATCTATTGTATTGACGATCCTCTCGGAGGCGCCCAGATTCGGCAGCTTGTCTCGGGTGGCCCAGCCTTCCTCGCCGGAATTGGCCTCGGTGATGTGATTGTTTCGATGAACGGTGCGCCTATCAAGGATCAAGTCGCCTTTGCAAAGGTGATCTTTGGCCTCAAAATTGGTGAGAAGCTCAAGCTTGAAATTCGCCGTGCCGGACAGCTTATTTCGAAAGAAGTGCTCGTTGGCAAGCAGAGCGGCTAAACCGCACTCCCCGGTGCGGTATGACTAGGTTATGAACGCCTGTATGGTCATCTTGATGACTCAGGGGGCGACGCTTCCGACCATCCCACGGTTATCGATTCGAACCCCCATCCTCACCTACCATGACGTGATCCCAACACGGTCGGCGAGGAGCTTGTGGTTCGATTGTTCGGTTGCCGAACTCCGAGAGCAGCTGACGTGGCTGAAGGTTCGAGGCGCAAAATTCGTCTCCATTGATCAAATTCGAGACCACCTCACGGGCAAGAAGCTTCTTGCGCAGGGATCGGTCGCGGTGACCTTTGCGGACAACTACGAGGGGTTCTACAAGCGAGGTTGGCCGATCATCAAGCAGATGGGAATACCGGTCGCGATGTTCGTTCACACCGGGTTCGTTGGAAATCAGCAGGGAAGGCCGAAGATGACCTGGGCTCAACTGAAGGAGTTGCAGCAGTCGGGGTTGGTTACGGTCTGTTCTCAAACCGTGAGTCACCCTACCGACTTGCGGAAGATGACGGACTCAGAGATGTGGCGAGAGCTAGTGGAGAGCAAGCGGGCGATCGAGACCGAAATCGGGCGACCTTGCCAGTATCTGGCCTATCCAAATGGAGTATTCGACGACAGGTGCGCAAAGATGGCGGCGGCGGCAGGATACAGGTTGGCGTTTACGGAGAAGTTGAGTCCAGCCGAGGGGTCGCCGAATCTTCTCATGATCAACAGGTATGTCCACACAAAGTATCGACAAGCCTGGAAGGATTCGAATCCAAAATCACCCCGCTAACGGTGGGTCATGATCATCGCGATCAGCAAGATGAGCATGATCGTTGAGATGCCGATGAATGCTGAATATTTTCGCGATGCGATCCGCTCTCGTGCCATGTCACGGAGTTCCTTTTGAATGCTGTCGTCTTCACGCTTGACGGCCTTGAGCTTTGAAACTTCGGCTTGTGTCTCCACGAGTCTTGTCTCGTATTCCCGCAAACGTGAGCCAAACCGCTCGTCGAGGGAGCGATGCCTAATCTCCGCGAGAAGACGTCCGACGACCAGCGCGGAGGTTCCAGCCACCTCAGCCACTGTGGCTACCGTCGCCTGGTCATCTCCACCAAACTCGTTCACTGCGAGTCGCGTGAGCACCTCCCGGACCTCGGCGGGAGTCAATTCTTCGGTTGCGATTTCTTCGAGGTTCATGGTGCTTGATCGCTCAGAGTTAGTGTAGTTCCCCAACCATCTATGATTTTTTACCGAATTCGCTTAACCACGTGTCGGCGAGGAGTTGTTGACCTGAATAGGTCGGGTGGATGCCGTCCCAGATCCAGTATTCGGCGCCGATCGGTTTTGCGGCGAGGTCGAAGGCGTTCTGCAACTGGATGTATACAGTTTTGTACCGCTCGGCGACGACCCGGGTTGCGTTCTGGACCTGGGTGAGTCGCGGAGTGATGGCCGACCACCGGTCCTTTCTAGAGCCGCTTGCGAGGCCGAAGGGTTCGCAGAGCACGATTCTAGTTTTGGGAAGCGCTTGTCGAGTTTGGCTCACAAGCTTTTCGAGCTTTGATTCATAAGTGTCCAGCGACTGTCCCGATTCAACATCGTTAATGCCGACCAGGATGCTGAGAATGGTGGGCTTCAGGTCAATCACGTCCGGTTGCCAGCGAGCGGAAAGGTCGTCGATTCGGTTGCCTGATACCCCTCGATTGATGAACTCGTAGTGCAGCGCAGGGTAGCTCGCCCCACAACGGGCTCCGATGAGGAAGGCATAGCTATGGCCCAAGATGTGGTTCGGGTCTGCCGATCTTCCCCGGTTCATATCGGTGATGGAATCACCAACAAACAAGACCCGCGAATTGGCAGGGAAGGGCGGGGGAGCCAGCGGCTCGGATTGGGACATTAGCATGACCATTGGGAGAAGGAGTTGAACCATAGCAGGCGTAGTCAGATTGTGCCTCAAGCAAACGAGACCACAGGGGAATAACCCGGCTCAGCCGACGAAACGGCGCTGGCCTCGGCGTTCAATGACCGATGTTCAGCGGAGCTAGTCGACCTGCTCGAATGTATACAGGTCCGGCGTCAAGGTCCACCGAACTAGCAATTCGTACGAAGGGGTCCCTCGTCTGGGAAGGCAGGGGGACGTTTTCACGAGCTAGAGATCTACTTCAGGAGGGATGGTCTGCCCCTGCTTGCCTCCGGATAGGAACCAGGCCCAACTTGCGCGTCGGTGCAGTAACCGAAAGCCCTCAAACCGCTCTGCTCCATGATCCTTGGTTCGCAGAAACTCCCCGAACAAAATGAGCTCCAGATTCCACCAGGCCACGTTCCAGTCCGTGGGCTTATGTCCAAGAGACGGGATCACTATTGTGCATTGCAGCTCGCCTTGTTCACTCTGGCAAATCCTGAGAGTTGCACGAGGGTGGGACATGTTGAAGGAGAACAGATCTCCAAGCAGATTTCCACGGCGCCCTTCCAAGGCTCCGGTGGGATATTGCTTCATCCGAAATCCACGACGAGTCCAGAACTCGATGGAAGCCGGTTGATAGTCTTCTGGAATCCCGAACGAACGCTCGACTCTCAATATAACCAGAGAGTAGCGCAAAAAAAGACCTCGCGATCGATGTGATCGCGAGGTCTTCCAAGATCTAGTTTATTTAGATCTTAG
>JBBRHU010000290.1:0-4657 GCA_038222255.1 Fimbriimonadales bacterium
GCAAAGAAGACCCAAAGCCTGAGCAATGTCAAGAACATTGGCCTCGCCAACTTCATGTACTCCGCCGATGCTGACGACGGATTCCCGCAGTCAGAGTCCGGGTCCGGAGCCACGTACCTTGCGTGGACTACGGCCATCTACCCTTACGTCAAGAACGGCGATAAGAAGATGAGCTCTGCCGGGATCGATGCCTCCTACGGCTCCGATGGAATCTTCCGCAGCCCAGCTAACCCACGACCAGTTGTGCCTGGTGTCAACAGCGAAGGAGCATTCAGCTACGGCGTTCACTTTAGCTTGTTCGTCAACAACTTCGGTCACGATCCGAGCCAGGGTGCTCCAAACCCAGGTGTGTCTCAAGGCATCGTTGATTCCCCGGCGGACAAGATTGCAATCATGGAGAAGGGTACAAACAACCCCGGATCGGGTTGGAACTATCCTTGGTTCCACGACTGGCAGCAACAGTACATCGGCGCAATCTGCACTACGGCAGGCAACCCCTCAACCGTCTATCGCGATGGCACCGACGTCTATACTCCGGGATCTGCGGTTTACTCGCCAGTTTTTGACTCAGACTGCACCAATGCAAGTGCTGGAGCTTGGGAGTGCGCTGCACACCCACGATATCGATTCGCACAATCGACGGTTGCCGTCTTCGCAGACGGTCACGCCAAGTCGATGAAACGAGGCCAGATTAAGTGGTTCCAGAACATCTGGATCGATCGACGAAACGTGAACAACTGGAACTGGTACTACGGCTATCAAAATGGAGGCGGTTGGGGCTTCCCAGGTATCCACTAAGACTTGTTGACCGGCGGGCAGGGTTACGCTCGTTTCCCTGCCCGCGCCGCCGAAGAATATGATTGCCGCCATTCTCCGCCTAACCGTGCTCCAAAGGTTGCCGCGGCTTCACATCGAAGGCAAACAATTTGTCGATTCACTAGGAAAGTCAGTCGCCCTGAGAGGGGTCAACTTGGGAGGATGGCTTGTCGAAGAGACCTGGATGACACCCGTCCAGGAAGATCCGCCTGCTGGTTCAAAAATTGGACAAGCAAAAGATCACAAATCTCTTTGGGGTCCCATCGAGTCGCGCTTAGGGAAAGACGCGATGGTTCGCGTAAGAACTTCATGGCGCGAGAATTGGATAACAACCGACGACTTCAAAGCCATCAAAGCGATGGGGCTGAACCATGTTCGGCTACCCTTCCTTGCTCGCCTCCTCGATGAGCCAGGCGGGATGGAATGGCTCCGCAGAGGTGTGCGTCTGGCAAAGGAGCAAGGACTCTACGTCGTGCTTGACCTGCACGGAGTTCCCGGCTCGCAGAGCGGTGAACACCACACTGGCGAGCGCGATAAGAATCGCTTTTGGTTCGAGCCTAAGTACATCACCGAATGCGAGGGAATCTGGGCTAGGCTCGCCGCCGAGTTTCGGAACGAACCCACAGTTGCTGCTTACGATCTCATCAATGAGCCGATGGGTACTCCGAACCCCGCGACGCTTCACCTGGTCTATGGTCGACTCATCGCTGCAATTCGAAAAGTTGATCCAGCGAAGCCGGTCATTATCGATGATGGCTATCGCGGCTTCGACACGACTCCACACGCCGACGCCGCTGGCTGGACTCAAGTAGCCTACAGCCTGCATCGCTACAACTTCGACGCTAAGAAAGAAGCGGACCACCACGAGAAGCTGAAGCAGGAACTCCCAAAACTTCTTGAACTCCAAGGATATCGGAATGCGCCTGTCTACATCGGTGAGTTCAATCTTGAGCCGCACGGCGGTCCAGATGAGATCGTCAAGTACGCACACACGATGGATGCTGCTGGACTAAGTTGGGCAGTGTGGACTTACAAAACCGCGAATCCAAAGGGTCCGATGGGCGCTTGGGGACTCGTCAGCAATCCAGGGGGAACGCCCGCACTGGATCCATTTCAAGATGATGAAGCAACCCTAGTTCGGAAAATGCGTGCAGTCAGAACCGACAAGATGAAACCCGTGAAACCTGGCCTCCAGTTCTAAATCGGTAATCGCCAGTTCCACTCAAGCGGATCGGCGAGTTCTTGATCACAAAATTCTAGGTGGAGCACTCTTCTTCGTGAAGGATTTGAGGCTTTTGAAGAGCCGTGAAGGAGCAGAGAAGAGAAGATTAAAACGCTTCCCGCGTCGCCTTCGCAGAGAACCTGACTTTCTCCGTCGCCCTTGTGACTGCCCGGGATCACTGTTACGGATCCATTTTCAGCCGGACAGGGATCAAGGGCGATGCGGAATGCGATCTGACGTGACAGCACGGCTCGAGGTGCTTGAACATGGAAAACGCCGTCCTTCGTGCTCCACGATGAGTAACCGTCAACATCTGCCTTGCTTCTGACCGCGATCTTCTCATCACGGTGGAAGTCCAAAGCCCAGTTGGAAGCAGCGCTTTTGTCGAAGAGAATTCCACGTACGGCAAAAGCCTGGGCGGAAACGAGTTCTGCGACAATAGTTGTGATACGCGGATCCTTGACGAGATTTCGAACGTGCGGAGCATCCAGCACATTCCTTAGTCCACCTCGTATCGGGGCATCGCCGAACGGGGCCACGATCCGCGCTATATCCTCGGCTCCGAATAGTGGAGGCAGTCTCAGGAATCCTCTGACCTCAAATTCTGCTCGAAGCGAGGTAGGCGGCGATTCGAACATCTTCAAAAAGTTACGTCGGCGCCGGGTCTGGTGGTGCAAAAATTCGCGTCATCAATGTCAATGGCACCTGAGGGTTGACTTGTCGTGGAAAACTGACTTACAGATGACCAACCTTGAGATCGCCCAGCGAAGCCCCATGCGTCCGATTGAGGAGATCGCAGGCAAGCTCAATCTTACTAGTGAGGACTACTCCCAGCACGGGCCGTACATCGCTAAACTAAAGCTCTCGCGCACACTTGAGCTACTCCAACGGCCAAAGAAGGGCAAGCTCGTGCTCGTCACCGCGGTAACCCCAACTCCTCCGGGAGAAGGGAAGACTACCGTTTCGGTCGGACTCACCCAGGGATTGACCAAAATTGGTAAGAAGGCGATTGCCGCGATCCGTGAACCTGCACTCGGTCCAATCTTTGGAGTGAAGGGCGGAGCTTGCGGAGGTGGATACAGTCAAGTCCTTCCGATGGAAGAGATCAACCTCTTCTTTACTGGCGACTTCCCGGCGATTACCGCGGCACACAATCTTCTTTCTGCGGCTATTGATGCCAACCTCCACCACGAACTAGACCCTCATCTGGACCTCCGAAATGTTTGGTGGCCCCGTACGGTTGACATGGTAGACCGCGCCCTAAGAGAGATCATTGTCGGTCTCGGCAACCTCAATGGGCCTGTCCGACCGAGTGGCTTTGTGATCACTCCTGCCAGCGAAGTGATGGCTAGTCTCTGCCTATCCACTTCGCTTGAGAACCTCAAGGAGCGACTGGGACGCATCGTAATCGGCGAGAAAATGGATGAGAACCCCGCTACCTGTGCGGACCTTCGAGTCGCAGGTTCGATGGCATCATTAATGCGAGAAGCGGTTCGACCGAATCTGGTGCAGACCATTGAAGGGTGCCCAGCTTTTGTTCACGGCGGCCCGTTTGGAAATATCGCACATGGGTGCTCCTCCCTCATCGCGACGAAGACAGCTCTGGCCCTCGGAGACTTCGTTGTAACCGAAGGTGGATTTGGTTCTGACCTTGGAGGCGAGAAGTTCCTCAATATCGTTAGCCGATCGCTAGGATACGGACCTGACGCGATTGTGCTTGTTGCGACGGTTCGCGCACTGAAATTCCACGGTTCGGGAGACCTCGCGTTGGGATGTGCGAACTTGAAGCAGCACATCAGCCACCTCCTAAACTACGGGCCGCCGGTGATCGTCGGTGTGAATCGATTTAAGGACGACACTGCCGAGGAACTTGAGTTTGTCGCGAACGCGGCGAGGGCGGAGGGCGTTCAGGCCGTCATCTGTGATCCATGGATGAGCGGGGGAGATGGGTGTACCGAGCTTGGTTTCTTGGTCGCAAGCGCGGTGGAAGAAGAGTGCACGTTCAAGCAAATCTACGATCTCGAAGATACCTTTGAAGAAAAGCTCGGGAAGCTCATCACGAAGGTCTATGGTGGGGCAGATTTCAAGCTGACCGTAAAGGCAAAACGCTCGCTCCGATGGCTTAGGGAGAAGGGCTTCGATCACCTTCCGATCTGCATGGCGAAGACTCAGAGCAGTCTCTCCGAGGATCCCAAGAAACTTGGCGCACCGAAGGACTTCACAATGACGGTCAAGAACATTAACTTGTCGGCGGGCGCAGGGTTTTTGGTCGTCGTGTGCGGAGACATCATGTTGATGCCAGGAATGGGTGCTGCACCTGCCGCGTTCAACATTGACGTCAACGCGGAAGGTGTGATCAGCGGTTTGAACTAAGGGTCGCGGGGTCGAGTTTCATGAGCTGGCGGATCGCACCGAGGTGAAAAGAGGCGTGGCAGAGATTTGCAAGGAGATATGTGAGCTGCTCCTGATTGGGTTCAAAATCCTGAATCAGAGCATTCAACTCCTCAAATCGCTGCCTCAGCCCGCCTCGCATTTGGCTCCACTCCTCCTCAGTTCGATCTGGAACCACCCAGCTCTTGGTCCATTCACCGCTCACTTTCTCTCCTCGTAGCGATCGAG
>JBBRHU010000291.1:0-4650 GCA_038222255.1 Fimbriimonadales bacterium
CGGCTCGGTGATCAAGGATCGCTCAGCTGGCACCGTCATCCGCTACAACTCGATGCAAGTTGGAAAGTTCGCTGTCGGCGTCTATCTGATGGGGCCACAGGGCGGCTTTGGATACATCGACAAACTCCCGAACTACACCAAGTCCTATTTCTACGGCAACATCATGTACAACCCGCCGACGGGTGGAAGTGCATTTGTGTTCTTTGGTGGAGATAGCGGTTCAACGCGGACCGGCAAGCTGTATAGCTACCACAACACCTTCATCAACCACGCCGATGGCGCAGGACCGAAGAAACGAACGGGGGCGATTGTTTATCGGTTGAACACTCCGACCGAACTGCTGGGCGCACCCGTGGAAACTCAGGTTGACAGTCGGAACAACGCTTTCTACTGCGTACCAGAAACTAGAGGTGTAGTGGCCTCTGACCTTAGCCTCGTCTATGGCGCAGGAAATCCCAAGGTGAACTTTGGGCGTGACTTCAAGAGTCGGACCGTCAGCTTGTACATGCAACCGAGAGGGTGGACAGGGGATACCCCGACATTCACTGGAGTCGACAATATCTTCCCACCTGATCCGTGCGACGATCCAGGAATGGTAGATGCTGGTTTGGCGTATCGGTTTACTAAGAAGGGGGCGTACCTTCAGGTAGCCAATCCAGCAACGGCGCTTGAGCTCATCGACCCGAACGAACTTGTCCGAAGTATTGACTTGAATCTGTTCTGGCGAGCTATTGACATGGACATCCTCGCGACGATCATTGATCCCAAATTGGTGGTCGGAGTGGTTGACCCCAACGAACTGTGCGGAGTCGTTGATCCAAACGAGTTGGTCGCAGCGCTCAAACCAGGTGCCCTGGCGGGGGTGATCGATCCGAACGATTTCAGCGCGATGATTAGCCCGAGCAGTCTTGGCGGAGTTGTGGATCCCAACGAGTTCGTTGGCCTAATAGACCCTAACGATTTCGGCGGGCTCGTCAATCCCTACCTCGCGGTTGGAGTCATTGACCCAAATGAGCGCCCCTCGCCTTTCTCGATCTTGGTCGGGAACGCAGGGCCGCTCTCACCAGAACTCCCCACCGAGCTCTTGCCCACGATGGAATATCGTGCATCGGGGCGAACGACTTCGAAGTGGAAGACGCGTATTGCGCGTGGTCCGCTCTCGGTCGGTGCCCTAGAACCTCAACGCTAGGAGCTACCTTGCGGGTCGGACGGTTCGCCGTTCGATCCGCTTTGGATACACCCCAGTCTCGACCAGCCGGTGGGTGTAGATTCCGGGCAGGTGAATCTGGTCTGGATCGAGCGAACCGACCTGTAGGATTTGTTCGACCTCGACAACGGCGATAAGGGCACTCGCGACGACCACCGGGTTGAAGTTTCGAGCAGTCTTGCGAAAGACGAGATTTCCCATCTCATCGGCACGCCATGCTTTGGCTATTCCGAGATCTGGTCGGATCGCTTCTTCGAGCACACAGCCTCGACCGTGAAGAATTCGAGTCTCCTTTCCATCGGCGTAAGGCGTACCGAAACCGGTTGGCGTGTAAAAAGCCGGGATTCCGGCACCGCCACAGCGGAGCTTTTCTGCGAGCGTGCCCATTGGGGTCAGTTCGACTTCGATTTCTCCCGCCAGGAGCTGCTCTGCAAACGCGAGGTTCTCTCCGACGTAGCCGGCGATCACCTTTCTGACCCTTCGGTTTGCAATCAGGAGGCCTGTTCCGTATTCCGCAACACCGCAATCGGCACCGATCACGGTGAGGTCCCGAATGCCGCTGTCCAAGACGAGCTCTACGAGCTTCATCGGCACTCCGCAGGGTCCGAAACCGCCGCTCGCAATGACGAGTCCGTCGCGTAGGATGCCTTCGAGGGCGGTTTCGAGGGTTCGCACCTTCTTTGGCATCGGCCTACCGATTCGCTTCTTGCAACAGCTCCGCAAGATCGACAAGGTTTATCTCGTCGTTCGGCCTGATTTGCTTCAGACTATCGCCCAGCATAATTCGACAGAATGGACAAGCCACCGCGACTGTCTTCGCGCCGGTTTCGGCAAGTTCTTCGGCACGTCGATTAGAAGGACGTTGGGTTGGAGTCTCTTCCATCCACATTCGACCTCCGCCCGCACCGCAACAGAGGGTCTTTGCCCCGTGGTGGGGAGGTTCGACCACCTCTCCGGAGACCAGTCCTCGGGGTGCTTCCGACTCTTCGTTGACGCGGCCAAGATAGCACGGATCGTGGAAGACGAGGTCTCCTCGATTGGGTTTCGCCGCGATCAGCTGTCCCTTGCTGATCAGCGAGTTCAGGAGTTGGGTGTGGTGGTAGACCTCCATGTTCGCCCCAAACTCTCCATATTCGTTTTTGAGCGAATTGAAGCAGTGCGGGCAGGCGGTGACGACTTTTTTTACCCCGTACTTTTCGAAAACCGAGGCGTTCTGCATCGCCTTTTCTTGGAACAAAAATTCTTCGCCGACTCGACGAGCAGGGTCGCCAGTGCACGCTTCCTCTTTCCCGAGGCACGCAAATTTGAGACCGGCTTTGGTCAACAACTCCGCGACCGCCTTCGTTGTCTTGACTGCTCCCGGATCTGTCGCTCCCGCGCAGCCGACCCAGAAAAGGTATTCGAACTCGACCTTGTCGCGGCAGAGCGGAATCTCGAGACCCTTCATCCAATCTTCACGCGCCGAGGCCGAGGCTCCCCAGGCGTGGTTTGTCGATGCTGTCTGACGGAGCATCGTTGCGGCGGAACCGCTAAGTGCACCTTCGCTGACGAGATTTCGGCGGACGTCGACGATGAGGTCCACGTGTCGGATGAGCACAGGACATGCTTCGACGCACGCATTGCAGGTCGTGCAAGCCCAAAGCGCCTCTTCGCTCACCGCAGTCGCAATCTCTTCGCCAGACTCCATTGCACCGCGTATGTCTTGCACGATCTGCTTCGGGTTCAGCACCTTGCCGACGTTCCAGGCGGGGCAGACTTCGGTACATCGCCCGCACTCCATGCAGGCATCAAGCGACATCAGATTCCAGCGAGTGTAGTCCTTGGCTAGCTTGACTCCGACCTGCTCCGTCTTTTCGACCTCTTCCATCGAGATCGTTTTGAGCTCTCCCATCGGCTGGTCGGGCTTTCCGGCACTTGTGAGGATTGCCATCACCACGTGCTTGATCTTGAGGCGGGGAAGAATCGCCAGGAAGGCAAAAACCCAGACGGCATGGAACCACCATATCGACTTGTAGACAAGCTCTTTTGAGCCGAGTCCAGACCAGTCTCCCTGAATCTTCGCCCAAGCCATCCCCACCCAAGAGACGTTGTCCCACGACTTTGGACTGACGCTGATTCTGGTCGCCTCTAGCCAATATCCGGTGATTCCGATGAGGAACAAGAGCGCCAAGACCATGAAGTCGCTCGGTGTGTGGCTGAGCGGGAAGCGGCGGCGTTGGAAGAGTTGCTTCTTTGTTTGATCTTCGGCTGTGTCAGAAGGAAGTGCTGCCTGCTTCAAGTCGCGGGAAAGTTCCTTTCCACGCCGGATCATCGCCCATGTGACCCCCGCGAGAAAGACTAAGCCCATCGCGTCAAAGAAGGCCTCATAGACAATATAGTAAGTGCCCTTATGAAATTTAATCGGCGAGTAGGTGTTGATTCCGAGGAGAGTGGTCGCGATGAACAGTGCTAGAAATCCATAGAAGATCAGCATGTGCATCGGCGCGCCAGAAGTCTTCCGGCTTGATCGCACCTTCTTCTGTGCGACCACGTAGGTCAGCACGTTCTTCGTCCACCGTTGGAGGGCTTCCTTTGTCGGAGTCCAATACAACCGCCCCTCGCGGAGCGTTTCTCCGGGCGTGGGTCGGCCTTGCTGCCAGAGCTTCACGCGGTGCCAGATCTGCCAACCCATGTAACCCAGTGTCGCGAATGCGATCGCGTAGAACAGGAGCTTCTCCGGGAGCGAGAAATAGAGGTACTCCTCTCGAGTGGGGGTTGCAGTCGTAGGCATAATCTCGCGGCTCTGCGGGCGTAGCCGTGCTAGATTCTACACCGCGTCGGAAACTTTGGCGGTCGCGGCGATCTGTTTGAGCCTCGGATTCTCAGATTGAAGAGTTCGAATCTCCGCAAGCTGCGATCCTGTCATCTTGAGACCTTGTCCACGGACGGCCTCTTCGGCAGACGAGCGGGAGCACAAACGGTGGTGTCACGAGGATGCCTTGTGCCTTTTTGACCACTGATTGCGGGAGCCTCCTAACCTCGACCATGCCATCGCCCGAAGTGTAGAGAACTTCCAAGAATAGAGCCAACTGAACGATGATCTTTCCGGTTTCCGTTCAGCTCAGCGACACTCAAGCTCAAGAAGACCAGGTGGCTCCACCGAACACGGGTGAGCAAGGCACAAACCATGCTCGCATACCGGTGCCTCCCCCAGCTCTTGCAATTCCTCATCCCGGCCACCCGGCCTGCCGCTCGGGTAGATAGGTTCGGTCCTGCATTCAAGAGGCTCTTTGTGACGTACCATCCATCAGGTCGGTCGCTAGATGAAAATTCTGCTTGACAACATCTAGCTCGCGCACTTTTCGAGTGCAGGCTCGCAATGCCGTGAAGCTTGTGATTACTCAACATTCCCTAGTCCCCAGAAAGCTCTGGGGACGGAGGCGGGGACGGGGTTAGACGCTCCA
>JBBRHU010000292.1:0-4646 GCA_038222255.1 Fimbriimonadales bacterium
GTTTAGTGGACTCTTTGGCGTAGTGAGATGTGATCCGCTAGCGAGTCTAGTGCTCCCGTCGTAGTTTGTGTAGACCGAGCGAGCCATGAGGCCGGGCACGTGATTCGTCATCACCGAGTCGTGGCACTGAGTGCACTCATAAACTTGACGTGACACGACTGGCTTCAGTGCCTCTGAATTCGTAAACGCATAGAACATCGGTCCGTGTAGCGGGTCCACACTTGCTATCTCCATGAGCGGCGCACCTTCGATCCAACCGACGTAAGTTGTGTCGTTGAAGTAAATAGCACGCGGAGTTGAGCCCGAGATGAAGCCGGATTGTAGACTCGTTTTTGAGAAAACTAGCACCTGAGAGAATGGCGAGATTCCGAGCTCGTGGAGAAGCGAGACGAGGTAGCCATGCTTGGGCTCGAACTTGAGTTTCGTTTTGCCGGTCTTGATCCTCTCAAGAAGCTGAGCCACCGGATCGGTCGGTGTTGCAGAGAGGTATTGCTCTTCGGCCGAAGGAAGTTGAGCTTGCAGAGTGAGTCCGGCCGCTAGGGGAACCAGGCTCAGGAGGAGATGGGATCCACGCCTCAAGATCGTCATAGTCATCACGCTCCCTTGGGAGGTGCGTATCCGAAGGTTACTCCGTTGCGAAGAAAGATGTGTGGGCGGCCGCAGGTAGATTCAGCTTGGGCCCATGATTAACGTTGCCATCGTTTCCATCTATCTCGCGACCAGCAGTGTTGGCCGGTTTGTTGATCAGCACTTGGCCCTTGGCAACGACCAAGCCTGCTTCATAGACCTTGACCAAGATGGTTGGACGGATCTGGTTGCCGGCGGCACATACTGGCACAACGAAGGTGGCAAGTCTTTCGAGAAGCTCGCGGAGGGATTTGGGACCGTAGTTGCCGCAGACTTCGATAACGATGGCAAGCCAGACCTGTTTTCATGGTCGCAACAGAAGCTTTACCGTAACCTCGATGGCAAGCGATTTGTAGAGGTTAAGTTGCCTAAACTTCCTCCAACGGTATCGAATGGTGCTTGCTGGGGGGACTTTGACAACGACGGATTTGTCGATCTCTTCGTCGGTGGCTACGAAGATTGGAATAAAGGAATCACCTATCCCAGCTTCGTTCTCAAAAACATCGCGGGCAAGAGATTCGAGGTGGTGTGGCAGGATAAGAGCTTTCGAACTCGGGGTGTGACGGCGTGTGATTTCAACCGAGACGGCGCTATTGATGTCTATGCATCAAATTATCGACTCCAACCGAACTCACTTTGGCTCAACTCAGGACAGAGTATCTTTCGCACCGCGGGTGCTGAGTTCAACGTGGTGGCAGCTTCAAAGGGATTTGAAGGTGGACACTCGATTGGTGCAGCGTGGGGCGACTTTGACAACGATGGCGAGTTCGACCTCTTCGCTGGGAATTTTGCTCACGTAGACTCGAGGGGCGATCAGCCGAAATCTAGATTCTTAAGAAATCTAGGTCGTAAGCACGCTTATAAGTTCGAGGATCTCGGAACGTGCGGGGTCTGGTACCAGGAGTCATACGCCTCGCCAGTTGCAGGAGACTACGACAACGACGGCAACCTCGACCTGTTCTTTACCACTGTGTACGGCGTTGCCTCATTTGGAAAGCCGAACAATGCCGTTTTGTACCACTCCCAAGGCGGGTTCAAATTCACCGATGTGACGACGGGGAGCGGACTCGAAAAGCTACCGCCGACCTATCAAGCGGCCTTTGCAGATATTCGGAATGACGGGAGGCTCGGGCTTTGTACCGCGGGGAAGCTCTACGCAAATGAGGGACAGGCGGGAGACTGGATCGAGGTCGCACTAGAAGGCGACGGAAAGTCGGTGAATCGAAGCGCGATTGGGGCGCAGGTTCGAATCCAACTACGTGGGAAAACCTACACTCGCCAGGTTGAAGCAGGTACAGGCGAAGGCAACCAGAATGACCTAGTCCTTCATTTTGGACTAGGGGTCGCAACCGGGAAGGTTGATCTCGAAATCAGCTGGCCGGGCGGGTTCTCGCAAACTGTTCGCCGGGTGAATGTTGGCCAACGGGTCAAAGTCAAGTTCTCTCGCTAGCGATCGTCCTTCCAGCCACAGTCGATGCAAAAGCAGATGAGTTCAAAATCACCGACTGGCTCGGCAAAACCTGGAATAAGCCACCCGCCTGATTCGACATGCGGAGTTACATCGCCATCAAACCCTTTCCATTCGCTGGAGAGCTGATTGATCCATTCTGACGAGCGGATTGCGGTTTGCGTCAACTTCTGCCTCTAAGCAAATTAACGGCAAATATTAGCCTTTGCATCATATCCATTTCTGAGAATTCAGATTGATTTCATGACGGCACTAGGGTCTGTATTGAGTTCAAGAACGTCAAAATGCATCAGAATTTGTTCTTCAGCATTCGCTCCAGGACTCACATCAAACCCGACTAAATCGGTGGAGGATCGGTTCAAGTTTCTCTGGTCGTGGATCTGTTTCGGCGTGTCCCCGCTTTTTGATGCCTAAACGAGCCACCGAACCTGTCTAACGTGTAACATCTGTGGAGCGTGATAAGGTGGCGTCTCAGGCAGTTTGGGGGAGTTGTCTTGGAAGATCGAGACCACTCGATTCGGAATTTCGGGACAGTTCGGGCCGCTAAATTACTCGTCTTATTAAGCCTCACCAATTCTGGGCGCATGTCCCGCGAACTCCTGGCGGGCCAACTTTGGCCAGAAGATCCGTACGAGGCATCACGACTTCGGCTTCGTCAGGAGATCCACCGCCTTCGTCGTGCGCTTGGTCACGAAGCTGAGTTAGTGGGCTCGTCCGCGACGGAGGTTTGGCTCGACGTCTCTTCGATGAGGACCGACCTGTCGATCCTAAAAAGCCAATCTGTCGAGACCCAATACACCGATTTGCATGCTGTTTTATCTGACGCCTTTTTGCCTGGATGGGATGATCCATGGGTTAACGGTGAGCGAAACCAAGCGGACCGTATTCGACTTAGGGCCGTCATTGAAATGGGCAAATGGCTGAACTGCGAGGGCAGAGCTAAAGAAGCGCTAGAGCTTTCGAAGAAGTTTATTCCGGATCATCCGCTTAATGAAGAATTGCGCATGGTCGCAGTCAACGCTCACGGCAATCTGGGGAGTCTGGCCTCGGCTACAGCCGAGTATCAAGATCTTCGTCGCAAAATGCGCGATCAGCTCGGCATCGAACCAGTGATGCAGAGCGAGGATATCGTTCGAAGTTTTTCGGAACCTACTGCACCTCCACAGCTTGGACTGAGCGATTGGTCTCAAACCATCCCTTCGCCCACCGACGAAACCTTCGGCCGAGATGCCTTGGTGGATCGCGTAGTTTCCGATCTGTCGCGTCCAAATCCTCCACGGTTTACAACGCTGGTTGGCCCGGGCGGGATTGGAAAAACTCGCGTTGCGATCGAAGTTGCCAATCAACTCAACGAATTTCGTCCGGGACGCGTGGCCTTTGCAGATATGTCCACCGTCACCGAGCCTGTTGACTGGGCGCGGGAGGTGCTCAAAGAGCTAAATATTGATCCTCCGGCAGAGTCGGATGCCGTTAAGTTCTTGGCATCAATATTGGGTTCACAGCCCTCGACTCTGATATTGGACAACCTCGAAACGATCTTGCCAGATGCGGCCTCTGGGCTTGAGACACTCCAGAAGTTGGCACCTAAGGCAAGTCTTCTCGTGACTTCAATCGTTCCTTCTAAGGTTCGGGGAGAGTCCTTAGTCCAGGTCGGACCGATCGATCCCACGAGTTTCGGTAAAGAACTTCTGGTTACTGCACTTCGCGGATACCGAACTGATTGGGTGGACGACGCTGAGAGTCAAAACACGCTCGAGCAGATTGCGGTCAAGCTTGATGGTTACCCCCTCGCGCTCCGACTAGCAGCAGCTCGGTTGCGACTGCTTTCGCCGCAGGAGTTGTTGAGCCAGCTTGAAAAGTCGCTGCGGTCTTCCACACTTCGCGATTTGCCAGAGCGCCATCGGTCGCTAGCATCTGCGCTATCGGCTAGTTTTTCGAGCCTGAGTCCTGAACTCGCACACGCGCTTCAACGGATTTCGAGCTACCCCGGCGGGATGGGAATGCGGCTTGCATCTCTGGAGTTCGAAGGCGAATCGTACCTCGATATCATTGAGGCCCTTCTTGATTCTGGATTGCTCATCGTACGAGACCACGCTACACACACTCAGGTCAGACTGCTTTCTCCGGTACGAGAATTCGTGCAGGCAACGCTAGAAGAGTCGGAGCGGACGCGACTAAAAGAACAGGCGCATACACGCATCAGAGCTTTCGCCGACGGGATGAAAATCTCACTTTGGCAACCTTTCTCAGACGAAATCCTGGAGTGCTTTGACACCGAAGAGGAGAATTTCCGGTTCGCCTGGCACCACGTTTTAGAGTCGCTGGTGGCCGACTCTGCCCAGTTTGCGCTTACGATTGCCTCGTATCTCGCTCAGCGAGGTCAAGTCTCCCAGATCATTGAGGCTCTCGACTTGGTTCGAAGCCTTTGCAACCCGCTTGATCAAGCGGAGAATGCTCAGATTGAACTCGGACTGGCCTCGCTCGCGCTGGGGTGCCATCGTGTTGACCTTGCGGGCGACGCTCTTGACCGCATCGACAAGGCCGGGGGATT
>JBBRHU010000293.1:0-4644 GCA_038222255.1 Fimbriimonadales bacterium
ACATGACCGTCGGCCTCGATTTCACCGCTAGAGAGCTACAAAACAAGCTGAAGGAGAAGGGGCTCCCCTGGGAACTTGCAAAGGGGTTTGATGGCTCCGCAGCAATAGGCGAGTGGATACCGTTCTCCGCTGGATTAGTCAATTTCACTCTCGAACAAAACGGAAAGGTCGTCCAGTCTGGCTCAACGGATCATCTGATCTTCAATTTCGACAGAATCCTATCATTCCTGGGACAGTTTTTCGAATTGAGGACAGACGACGTTATCTTCACGGGTACCCCGGCGGGGGTTGGACTCTGCATGTCTGGGGATCAGTTCGTTGGAAGGATCGAGGGGAACGAAGTTCTCAGCGTCCGGATCCACTAAGGCGGTAATCTTCGTGATTGAAAATGAATGGCCCGGTTCGAAAAGAGCTGGACACGCATCGAGGCGTGAGTCGGATTGAGCATCGACCTGGGTTGGCCCAGGTACACGTTTCGTTACCTAAGGAACAGCTCGAAGCAGAGCGTGTCCGTGTCCTAGAAGCAATTGCTTCGGCTGATATCAGCTTGAACTTCATCAAGCTAACGCCCGCAGGAATCTCATTCCTCATTCAAGCGAATATGGCGGAGACGGTCAGTATTTTGCTTCGGGGAAATGCGTTCCAAGCAGAAGTGATTGGTGAACGCAGCGTAGTCATCGCCCATGCGCCGAACATGCGCGACGAACCCGGGCTTATTGCTCGAATTGTTCGGGCCACGATTTCTACGGGTGCCGATGTTGATCAAGTCGGCGACATGCATGATCGAGTTTTGTTGGTTGTGCCGTCAGACAGAGCGTCTGAAATCGCAGAGTTGCTAGAGCGGAAGCTCATCGGTGATCAAATTTGAAGGTCCTAAAATTTGGCGGAACTTCGGTCGCCACACCGGAAGCTCGAGAGCAAGCGATCAAGAAAGTGATCGAGACCAAGCTGCGGGGATTTTCTCCAGTCGTCGTAGTGAGCGCTATCGGTCGGAAGGGCGCACCATATGCCACCGATACGCTGGCAGGGCTCCTCACAGACCTTGACCCGATTGTTCGGCCATCCCTAAGGGAACTCGACCTCGTGATGGGCGTCGGCGAGATGCTCTCCGCAGTCATCTTCGCACACTCACTTCGGGTTGCAGGGCACGAGGCGACTGCGCTCACTGGTGGACAAGCGGGAATCTACACCGATGGGAACTTCGGGAACGCGAGAATTACGCACATCGATCCTGTAAACGTGCTCGCTGAGATTGAGAAGGGAGTCATCCCAGTTATTTGCGGATTTCAGGGGATCGTTGAGACCTCAGTGCCAACCGGCGTCGATGGGTCACTGACCACGCTCGGACGAGGCGGTTCAGATACCACAGCTGCGGCGATCGGAGCCGCCATCGGTGCGATGGCTGTCGAGATCTACACCGATGTCGATGGAGTGAAGAGCGCGGACCCGGACATGGTTCCAGATGCACCCACCCTTGCCCAAGTCAACTACGAAGAAGTCGCCGAAATCGCACACCTTGGCGCGCGGGTCCTACATCCTCGCGCGGCGGAAATTGCGATGAAGAACGACATTCCCCTTTGGGTGAAAAGCACGTTCTCCGAGCACCCAGGAACCGAAGTCGTTAACCAATCTCCACCGAGGCGCTGTTCTGGAGTTACACACACCGCAAAGTTGGCTTATCTGCAATTCGATCTCCAGATGGTGCCGGACGTGGTGGCAGATCAGATTAAGCAGACGGTGTACGAGAGCCTGGCATCGAACGATCTGGGCTTGTACATGATCGACATGAGCCCATCCGGGATCGGCTTTGGAATCCCAGTATCGCAATTCCAGTTGGTAAAGGACATCTTTGATGGACTCGTTCTTAGCTTTAAGGAGCACCAGGGATTTATCATGCTCCAGGTTGGCAAGAAGGCCTCGAAGGAAGTTGTAACTCAAGGGCAAGTGCTTGCACGGGTGCAGCCGGTTTTGAGCGTGGTTGCCGACATTACGGAGTACTGCACGATGGTGTCCCTGATTGGGCGTCGACTTGTCGATGAACCAGGAATGTGCGTGGTGGCGTTGCAAGCCTTGCGAGAAGCCAAAATCCGCGTGATCCAGACTGGCCAGAGCGATCTCTCGCTTTCGTTCCTTGTCCCTGACGTCGACACGAATCGCGCAGTGAGAGTCCTCCATCAGAAGTTCGAGGTCGGGTTAGAGGTTTAGGCGTAAGATAAGTCCCTGATCTTCAAAGTGTGAATATGAAAAAGACTTCAGCAAAGATCGTCGTTGTGGCTCTGGTTGGCCTTGCAGGAGCTGCGATTTCGCAGGTCGTACCGCAGAGCCAGCGTCCAAATCCAGATTCGCAGTATCGACTCGGTCCAGATTCGCTTCCTCAGGAAGGAGTCCCGAAAGGGGACATCAAGGGTCCGTTCGTGATCAAGAGCAACGCGTATCCGGGCACGCAGCACACCTACTGGGTTTACGTGCCGGCGCAGTACGATGCGAAGGTTGCGACGGCGTTGATGGTCTACCAAGATGGACAAGCATTCATGAACGAGAAGGGCGATATTCGCGCTCAGAACGTTATGGACAACCTAATCTATCGCCGAGAAATCCCGGTGATGATCGGAGTCTTCATCAATCCAGGCCGAACTCCGGAGCAAGATGAGCCCAGTCCACAACGTGGTTGGGGCGATGGATTCACGAACCGAGGCCAAGAATACAATGCCCTCGATGATAAGTACGCTCGAGTCGTCACCGATGAACTCCTTCCCGCGCTTGAGAAAGACTACAACATCTCCAAGAACCCCGAGCACCGTGGGATTGGTGGGTCGAGTTCTGGCGCAATTGCAGCTTTCAGCGTTGCTTGGGAACGTCCAAACGCGTTTCGTAAGGTGCTCAGCAATGTAGGTAGTTTCACGAATATTCGCGGCGGTCATAACTATTCCGATATCGTCGCCAAGTCCGCGAAGAAGCCGATACGCGTGTTCCTCTGTGACGGCAGAAATGACAATCGTGGCATGCGAAACGGCAAGTACGACATCACATGGGACTGGTTCTATCAGAACGTCAAGCTCAAAGACGCACTAGAAAAGAAAGGCTACGATCTGAACTACACGTGGGGAATGAATAACCATGGGCAGAAGTTCGGTGGAGCAGTAATGCCCGAAATGATGCGCTGGCTGTGGAGAGACGGTGCGGTCTCGACAGATCCAAACGACATGGTCGAGCGCGGATTTAGACAACCGGCCGCCAAATAGCTAAAACAGACTGGCGACCGACTCGCCGTGGTGGACTCGCTTGATCGTTTCTGCGATCAGCGGGGCCACTGTGAGTTGCTTGATTTTTGGATGTCGCTTCTCTTCGCTTAGCGGTACTGAATCAGTCGAAACGATCTCGGTGACGTCGTCAATGGCAAGAAGTCGAGGAATAGCGCCCTTCGTGTAAAGCCCGTGGGTGCAGGCGACGGAAAAGCTCTTTGCACCCAGTCTGCGGAGTATTTCCACGAGTTCGACGACACTGCCACCTGTGGCAATCTCGTCGTCCATGATGATGCAGTGCTTGCCGTTCACGTCTCCGACAACGGTGTCAACCACAACACGATCGTCAGCCAGTCGCTGCTTTCGGCCTGCAGCCACGTTTATGCCCAACATGCGAGCGAACTGAGAAGCTGCTTTGGCGTTGCCAAGATCTGGGGAGACGATGATCGAGTCCTTCAACTCTTGGACTTGAAAGTGCGATGCCAGAACGTTGAGCGCGTTCAAGTGGTCAACGGGGATGCTGAAGAATCCGTGAACCTGCTCAGAGTGTAGGGTCAGAGTGAGCACCCTGTTCGCCCCGGCAGTGACGAGCATGTCGGCCACGAGTCTGGCGGTGATACTAATGCGCGGGGAGTCCTTCTTATCCGACCGAGCGTAGGCGAAATGCGGGATGACGGCGGTCACGCGTCGGGCGCTCGCGCCCCTGGCTGCATCGAGCATGAGCAAGAGTTCCATCAGGTTTTCCTGAACAGGCGGCACCACCGGCTGAATGATGAAGACATCACGTTCGCGGCAGTTGGCCAGCAGTTGGACATATTGGCAGTCATTGCTGAACCGCTGGAACCTTGTGGGGCTCAGTGGAACGTTCAGATGATGGCAAATATCCTCAGAAAGCTGTGTGTGAGCTTGTCCGCTGAAAACACTGATCCCTTGCACGGGTCTGAGTCTACCGAAACAAACACCTCATCCCTGGGGTAGAAGCATGAATATGGCGAATCGCCTCAAGGACTCGGCATCCCTCTACTTACAACAACATTCAGACGAACCCGTTGACTGGTATCCGTGGGGTGAAGAGGCCTTCCAAAAGGCACGCCGAGAGAACAAGCCCATCTTTTTGAGTGTGGGTTATAGCTCTTGTCACTGGTGCCACGTCATGGCGCATGAGAGTTTCGACGACGAGTCGGTAGCCGAGGTGATGAACCGCTCCTTCGTCTCGATTAAGGTCGATCGCGAAGAACGGCCCGACGTGGACGAGACCTACATGACGGCGGTTCAGTTAAGTACCGGACGTGGGGGTTGGCCGATGAGCGTCTTCTTGACCCCCGACCTTGAACCATTCTTCGCCGGCACCTATTTCCCTCGCGAAGATCGGGGACCTCAGCCTGGGTTTCGATCCTTGTGC
>JBBRHU010000294.1:0-4642 GCA_038222255.1 Fimbriimonadales bacterium
CGTAAATCTTTTCTTCAAATCCCAAAGGCAAAATGCTGCTCATCGTCCACCAAGTCCAGACAGGTTGATTCCCTTCATGAAGTACCGTTGTGCAACAAAGAATAGCAGCACGGTCGGAATAATATGTATCAGAGAGGCGGCCATGACTTGCTCGAAGTTCGTTCCAAAACTGTCTTGGAACATCCGCAATCCAATCGCCACCGTGTACTTCTCCGGCGAGTTCAGGTAAATAAGTGGTCCCTCGAATGCGTCCCAGTTTCCGATGAAGCAGAAGATTCCTACCGTCGCAATCGCGGGTCCAGCGAGGGGCATTAGAATCTTCCACCAGATCGTGAAGAAATGGGCTCCATCCAGCATCGCCGCCTCGTCCAGTTCCCTTGGGATGCCCATATAGAACTGTCGTAGGAGGAAGATGTTGAACGCACCTCCCCCGAAGAACGCGGGAATGATGAGCGGGTAAAAGGTGTCGATGGCATGGAGTTCGCGCCAAATCATGAAGACCGGGATTTGCGTCACCTGCCCAGGAAGCATCATCGTCGAGAGGAGCAAATAGAACAGCGGCTTCTTGAATCGAAACTCAAACCGAGCGAAGCCGTATGCAACTAAGGAGCCTGAAATGACCTGCGCGGTCGTGTTGATCACGGTCAGGAAGATCGTGTTCTTGACGAAGGTCGTGAACGGCAGAGCCGTCCATGCCTTCGCAAAGTTGCCCCACTCCGCCTTTTGAGGCAGCAAGCGGCCAGGGTCGTTTGCAAACTCTTGTCCGCTCTTGAGGGCTGTGCTGATCGTCCACAAGAACGGGATGGTGAACATGACCGCTCCAAGAATGAGCAAAACGTAAACGAGCCATTTCGCTCTCACTTCGATTCTCCTTCGTAGTACACCCAGCGTTTAGAAACTCCAAACTGGATTGCAGTCAAGACCAGCAAGATCACGAACAGCACCCAGGCCATCGCAGAGGCTTTTCCGAGCTTGAAGTATTCGAAAGCGTTTCGGAAGAGGTACAGCGCATAGAACAGCGAGGCATTGTTCGGGCCACCGCCGGTCATGACGTAAGCACTCGTGAAGACCTGGAACGCCCCGATGACTCCTAGGATGAGATTGAAGAACATCACCGGGCTGAGCAGTGGCAGAGTGATGTTACGAAACTGTGACCAAGGTCCAGCACCATCAATTCTCGCGGCTTCGTAGTAGCTATCGCTAATGCCTTGCAATCCGGCAAGGAAGATCACCATCCTCCCTCCGCCGACCCCCCAAAGGGACATCAGAATGAAGGCTGACATCGTATACTTTTCATCTTGCAACCACTCGACCGCGGGCAGCCCAACCCAGTGCAAAAAGGTGTTCAGCACTCCGTTGTCGGCGTTAAAGATCCACTGCCAAAGAAGTGCGCTCGCGACCGCGGGGACGAGGCTCGGTAGATAAAAGAGAGTTCGAAAGAGCTTTTGAGCCCCAACTTTTTGATTCAGCAAGAGAGCAAGACAAAGCGACCCGATGATCCCGAGCGGAACTGCGAAGATCGCATAGACGAAGGTGTTCTTCAGTGCTTTCCAGAAGAGCGGGTCTTCATAAAAGAGACGCCGGTAGTTCTCGACACCGACGAACTTAGAACTGTGCAAGTCGTACTTCTGAAAAGATAGCCAGAGCGACGTGAGCATCGGCCCCGCCGTGAAGATGAGGAACCCGAGCAACCAGGGCGTAATGAAAATGAATCCCCAGAAGCCTGGCTGCTCAAGGAGCTTCTTTTTTGATCTCAAAAGCCCTCTTCCTCCCCGAGCATCTTGATGACCTTTCGCTGAATTTCGTCGAGCACAACCTTAGCGTTTCGCTCTCGACCGCTCCAGAGGTTGTCAATCTCCATGGTGTGAATCGTCGAGACCTCTCCCCAACGATCCGTAATGGGAAGTTCTCTACCGATCTCGACAGCCTTAACCATCGAGGCCGTGTTGAACGGCGGCTCAGTCGACTTCAGATAAGCGTCCGAATTAGCCTGTGCCCTTCTCGTGGGAAAGTTTCGCTTCCGCTGACAGTAAAGCCGTTCCTCAACCCAGGGGCCGGTCATAAATCTAACAAATCTCCACGCCTCTTTCGGATGCTTGGATTCGCGATAGATGATCAGTTGGTTGCCCTTGACAGGTGGAACGGCTCCGCCGATGCCACTCGGAATGGGCACCGTGTCCCACTCAAAGTCTTTGATAACCTTTCGAAACCGAGGGGTGTTTCCCATCCAATCGACGATCATTGCCAGCTTTCCGCTCTCAAACGTAAATGCAGAGTTCGCACCTTGGGCTGGAGTTGGGCAGACTTTGTCTTTCCACCTTAAATCGGCGAGGAATTGGTATCCAGCGACCGTCTTCGGATCATTGAAGGTGGGGTTCCCTTGCTTGTCGAAGATATCTCCTCCGAATCCCCAGATCGTGCCGACATACAACGGCCATCCCGCAATCTGCGTCCCAAAGACCTTTGGTCGGCCACTCTCATCACGGACTGTCGTTGCGATCGCGTATTCGCGATACTTCTCCCAGGTCCACTTCCCCTCTTCCCAAAGCTTGTACGGATCTTGAAGGCCATTCTTTTTGAGAAGGTTTTTGTTGTAGTAGACGATCGTCGCACCGAACATGACGTTCATTCCCTGCAGTTGGCTTCCGACCATCCCTTCTCGAATGGCTTGTGGGTAGAAATCGTCTTTGTGAAAATCGGCATCCGCTTCTGCGAGCGGGTTCATGTTTAGGAAGTAGTCCTTCTTGGCGAGTGAGGCGAAGTTGAAATGGTCGATTCGGACAACATCTGGCGACGTGCGCGAGGCGAACATCACGATCGCTTTGTTCAGATACGCAGAGCCTGGCACTCGGAAGAACTTCACCTCGATATCTGGGTTCTGGCGATTGAACTCTTGGCAAAACTCTTCCTCCAGCGCCATTTGCTCTGGGTTTCCCCAGGCCATGTAGCGCAGCTGCACCTTCTTCGAAGTGCTCTGGTCCCCACATCCGACGAGACAAACGGCGATCGCTACGAGAAGAGTCCGTTTCATCGGCTAGGTAAAGATTAGCTTGATTGCCGCCAAGAGTGCCAAGACCAAGATGGCATTTGAAAAGAGTTTCTGGGGGATCTTCGTAAAAAGCGCCTTGCCGGCAAATGCTCCAATGACAATGAGCGGGAATAGCGCGAAATTTAGGATCAAGCTATCCTTGGTCATCACCGGATTGCCCGGATTCTCCAACGCGACATAAGCCATGAGCGGAAGCTTGGTGAGATTGAAGATGAAGAAGTACCAAGCATTGGTGCCCATGAGCTCATCCTTAGGCATCTTTGCGGCGGTCAGGAAGATACCCATCACCGGCCCCGCAGCGTTTGAAATCATGGTGGTGAATCCAGCCAGCGCGCCGGTGATCGCAGTGCCTAGCTTAGAAGTCGGCGCGAGCTTCTCGCCCCACCGTCCACGAAGCAAGCTCACGCCGAGCATCACCAGCACGATCCAGCCGATGATCGGATTAAGAAGATCTTTTTGTTTCGCGTGACCAAGGATCACGAGAGTTTCAGTTCCGATAAGCAATCCAGGAATGACCCATGGAACCAGCCGCTTGATCTGAAACCAGTTCGCCGTTCCGCGATAGAAGAAAACGGCGAAGATGTCGGCCATGATGAGCATCGGAAGGGTTGCGCCGACGCTGAGACGACCTCCAAAAACCCAGGCCAGGATCGGAACAACCAAGATGCCGGTGCCCGGGAGTCCCGTCTTTGAGAACCCGATGAGGGCAGCAGCAAAGGCGGCGACAACAAGCTTTAGCGTTCCGAGGTCTTGCAACCTACCGGTGATACCCCATGTCAGGTTCAATAAAGGGGAATGGTGATCGTAGTTGGTGCCGGATTCGCTGGAGTTGAGGCAGCTTGGACATTAGCAACTCGCGGAGAAGAGGTCACTCTCTACGAAATGCGCCCTGTGGTCAACACTCCGGCCCACACGACAAGCGAGTTTGCTGAACTCGTCTGTTCAAATTCCTTCAAGTCAAAAAACCCAGAATCGCCTGCTGGGCAGTTGAAGGCTGAAATGATGGCATTCGGCTCGGTCGTGCTAGACACCGCGTTCGAGAACGAGGTGCCGGGAGGACAGGCCCTCGCGGTTGACCGCGAGAAGTTCGCTTCGGCAGTCACCGCTCGCATCTCCGAACATCCGCTCATTACCGTTCGAAGAGAGATCTTCACTCCAACAATGGCCGAAGGTACGCTCGCAAAAGGCATACCTCTCATCCTTGCGACCGGCCCTTTGACTTCTCCAGAAATGGCTGAATGGCTCGCCCGTCTCACCGGCCGAGAACATCTTTACTTCTACGACGCGGTCAGCCCGACAGTCGAGGCTTCATCACTTGATCGCTCCATCGTGTTTGCTCAGAGCCGCTACGACAAAGGTGAAGGCGACGACTACCTCAACTGTCCATTCAACAAAGAGGAATACCTCTCCTTTGTTCATGAACTCGTAAACGCGGAGAGAGCGCCGTTTCATGCATTCGAGGCCGGAGGGAAGCGAGACGGAGAAGCCGAGTGCGGCTTGGAAGAACAGCTACTCGAAAAGATCAAGTATTTCTCCGGCTGCTCGCCAATCGAGGTGATTGCTGAAAAGGGCGAGAGAAGTTTATCTTTCGGA
>JBBRHU010000295.1:0-4637 GCA_038222255.1 Fimbriimonadales bacterium
AACACCACCGTTGCTCTGGGCACCCGTATCGTAGGCAGTGGCGCTCATCGTTAAGACTTTGCCACGCTCAAATCCACTTCGGCTAGTGGTGTACCCAGCCTTTCCCATCAGGAACAGAGTCGGAACTGGCTCTGAGCGCTCCTCTTTTACGAGGTCGCGGTCAAGGACTTTTCCGTTCTGCATGGTGACCTTATAGGTGCGCTTGACAAAGCCAGACTTTCCGTCTTGAACCTTGACGAGTCGACCTGCGCCCACCGTTCGACTAAATTCGTAGCGGACCGTGCTGGGAATAGTTTTACTCTCAACTCGTGTCTCTACCGTATCTTTCTGCTGTCGGTGTCCACCCGCCAACGCAATCGCGTTCATGGCGAGAAGCCCGGCAAACATACCCACAATTCGTAGGCAGTATCGCATTTGGAACCTCCTCTTGCTAAGCTGCAATGGAGAGGTTATACCACCCTAAAATCGACATGTTTTGTCCCCACTTTTTGTGTAAGATTTGTTAAGTGCAAGTTTAACTATAAAACATGCATCTTTATGGGCTCGCAAAACCCAGTAAAATTACTAGTTATAATCCACTCCCGCCAACAGGTACCTTGTCGGGTTTCCTTGATCTCCAGTTCAAAAGCTGGTCGTAGAAGAGAATCTGTTGCGCCCATCCAGCAAAAAAACCAAACCGATCTCGAAAAAAGTCGGCAGCAACCTGATATCGGCGATCTGTAAGGGCTTTTTCGCGCCATTCCGGGAAGTATTCGCGCTGCATAACGCTCCACAAATGGGTGTCAAGTGGCACCGCTTGGAGGTGGTGAAAGCCGAAGAGGGCGACACAATCAGCGAGCTTTGGCCCGACCCCAGGAAAGGCCATAAGCTGTTGCCGGATAGCCTCGTAACCCATCTCTTTGCACTGAACTACCCCTACCCCGGCGACGCCCGACGCCACTTTTGGAATGGTCGCCCCACGATATCCAAATCCTTCACTCCTAAGCTCCTGTTCGGCCACCTCAGCTATTGTTTCGCAGGACGGAAAGGCGAAGAACTCCCCCTCAAGCCGCTGGCCTCGTACGGCAAGACGCTGAACCATCACGCCAATTCTTGCGATATGGTTGTTGGCAGAGCAAAGAAAGCTGAACAAGACTTCAGTTGTCCCCTCGAATTTCATCACCCGTAGTCCTCGGAGAGTGGCCAGATAAGGTGACAACTCCGGCGCTCGCCGCCGAAAGTCGGCAATCATCGAGACGTCATCGAAGTCGAGCCGAAAGAGGGAGACAAACTCTGCCTCACCCACGTTTGAGTCGACTTTCCACTTCCCTTTGCCGGACTCCTCGCAGCGATAGATGTTTGAACCATCGACACCAGTCCAACCCTCTTCAGTTTTTCGCCAGCGAAAAGTTTGGCCGGATGAGACACACAGCCCGAGATCAAACCGCTCGGGGTCAAATTCGATGGTGAAGCTCAGTCGAGCGCTCCAGCCGGCACCATTTCGAGAAACTCATCTTCGGTCAGGACCGCCACGCCAAGTTGCTCGGCCTTCTGCAGCTTGCTCCCTGCGCCAGGTCCAGCGACGACGAACGATGTTTGTTTGCTGACGCTCCCGGAAGCCTTGCCACCCATCGACATCACGAACGCCTCGGCAACGTCGCGTGCGAATCGCTCCAGCTTCCCTGTGAACACGAATGTCTTCCCGGTGAACAGATCACTCTTCGGGGCTTCAAGCTCGACCGGCGCAACTCCGAGAGCTAGGAATTCGTCGAGTATGCCGTGGTTCTCTTCCTCACCAAGCCACTCTGTGATCTCGCTTGCCGTCCTCGGACCGACCTCGTCGATCGCTACGAGCGCCTCGTAGGTCGCCGAACGGAACCCTTCCAGAGTTCGGAACTCCCGTGCAATATCGCTCGCACCTCTGTCCCCCATAAATCGAATGCCGAGAGCAAACAAGAATCGATCAAGCGGGCGCGTCTTGCTCTTCTCAATACTATCGATAAGGTTGTTGATCGATTGCTCGCCAAGCCGGTCTAAAACGATGAGTTCCTCTCTGCGATCTCTGAGGCGGTAGATGCTCGGCAAATCGGAAAGGAACCCAAGTTCGAGCAATCGATCGATGAGCTTTTCTCCGAGACCCTCGATATCCATCGCCTTCCTTGATACAAAGTGCTGGAGCTTGGCAGATATTTGCGCTGGGCAGTGCTTGTTGGGGCACTTGAGTGCGACCTCACCTGGTTTTCGAATCAATGCCGTTTTGCACTCTGGACATTCGTTCGGCTCGGCTGGAATCTGCAAGTCTTCCGTTCGTTTCTCGAGCACTGGCCCGACGACCTCCGGGATGACGTCGCCTGCACGCTGGACGATGACGATGTCGCCCTCCCGGACGTCCTTTCTGCGAAGATCGTCGTAGTTGTGCAATGTCGCACGGCTGACGGTCACGCCGCCAACAAAGACTGGTTCGAGATCTGCGACGGGGCTGACAGTGCCCGTGCGACCTACCTGCAAGAAGATGCGATTCAGCTTGGTGAAGGCCTGCTCTGCGGGGAACTTATATGCGATTGCCCACTTCGGCCCTCGCCCGGTGAAACCAAGGATTTCTTGCTCATCGAACGAATCGACCTTTATGACTACGCCGTCAATTCCGAAAGGTAGTGAGGCTCGCATCTCTTGCACGTCGGCCAGAAACTTCAAAACGCCATCAACACCGCGAATAGCTTGAGCTTCCTTTCTGATGGCGAAGCCGAGTTGCTGGAGCCTGGCGATGACGTCGCTCTGTCTCGTGCCGAGGACTCGGTCGACAGATCGTGCACCTAGGCCATAGGCAAAGAAGTTGAGCTTTCTGGCCGCAGTGAGCCGACTGTCAAGCTGTCGTAGGCCACCGGCTGCAGCGTTGCGAGGATTGGCGAACAGTTGCTGACCCTTGTTCGCTTTTTCAAGATTTAGTTGCTCGAAGACCGACTTGAGCATCACAACTTCGCCACGAACTTCGATTGTCCCTGGCAGCGGGTGGGATATCATGATCGGGATTCCGCGTACAGTCTTCGCGTTGCTCGTCACATTTTCACCTGTAGTCCCGTCGCCTCGCGTGGTTGCGATTGTGAGAAGACCATCGATATATGTGAGAGACATCGACGCGCCGTCGAACTTAAGCTCGCAGAAGTAGTCGACTTCTCGGTTGAGTTCCAGCCCCTTCTTTACCCTCTCGTCAAACGCTCGAACCTCCTCCTCGCCGAAAGCGTTATCGAGCGAGAGCATCGGAACAAGGTGACGGTGGGGGTTGAATCCATCAACTGGGAGTGCACCAACCCGCTGCGTTGGGCTGTCCGGGGTTTTGAGTTCAGGGTGCGCTGCTTCAATCTCCAGCAACTCCCGAAACTTCAGATCGTACGTAGTGTCGTCGATCTCCGGAGTATCGAGCACATAGTAGCGGTTGGCGTGATAGTTCAGATATTCGCGAAGTTCGCGCGCGCGGTCAGCCTGCGACATGGTGTCAAGGATACATCACCACCGCCAGACGAGAACTTCGAGACGACACTAATGTCGCCGAGCAAGATTGCGAGCACGGTGAGGGCAAAGAGAACTCCTAGCACCGCCAAATGGAACACCGCACTTTGACCTCCAGGAACCGCGCCACGACCAGGGCCGGCACCCCATCGAGAATAGCCGCGATCGCAATCAGGATCAGCTGCGATGTATCCACAAGGACATTTTGCAACGGGTATCGACCCTTCCGAGACTCCATTTTTTACTTAATTGCTACTTCAGTCGCTGTCTTCACAATCTCAGAAACGGTTGAGCACAATCAAGTATCAGATTTGGTAGGTACTTCGCTTTTTAGAGCGAGATCTATAAAATGAATTTATTAACAATATATTCTTATTCGTTAGACTTAACTGTCACTTGCGGTAGTGAAGTTATCATATAACCATGTTTATTCAAACTCTACTTATCTTCTTGCGGCCGACACCGACACAGGAGCCAGCATGGTTTTGCGCCAGTTCATTGGGCTGGGTTTTCAAAACACCTACGAAGGCCCAGCATCGATCACCGATGTCACCGGGTACGACATCCCGGTGACCTGGACCTCAAGTTATAGGCCCGCCGACAAGCCAACAAAGTCGGTTTGGCTGGACAAAGGTGATACGCCAGAAGAGGATTCTGATCAACCGACGTGGCAATCGGTAGTTAATCCTCTTGGGAGTTCAGGCACAACAAGCGTGCCGTATCCATTCCCTAATCCTTTCACTCTCCCTGCGAACAAGAGAGCGATTTGGAGATTCACCGTCTCGACGGACAACTGGACCTCTGATTGGAGTAAGCGGGCTAGCACTGAGGCAACGGTGAAGGAGAAGCGAGACCTGAGGATGTCCGCAATCGTGGTTACGATCACCTCAGAGACCATGATCGTGAACGGATATGAAGACTAGTCAGCGACGTTCGCGTCCAAACTCTCAAAAATTGTGAACTCCGTGATGAGCATTTTGATTTCAAAACTCCTTTCACTAATGCTCCTCCAGGTACCCCAAACCTTTCCGTTGGGCGATTTAGTGGCAGTGTACGGGCACGCAGGCTCTATCCAGCGATTGCGCCAGTTTGCCTCGAAGAAGCCAAAGAGGGAACGGATTGAGGCGTATCTCGCGCGCCAGGGAGATTTT
>JBBRHU010000296.1:0-4611 GCA_038222255.1 Fimbriimonadales bacterium
AATGGAAACTGGAGGGTGGGCGGAAGCGAGTAGACGCACAGCACGATCGGGATCCAGAACGCCCAGTTCAGCACCAATGTCGGACCGATGTGTGCTCGATAGAATCGCCAGGTCATGGCCTCCCGCATCGCCTGCTTCTTGAACCCGACTTCCCGGGCATTGAGCAGCAGCATCCCGGTTGGTAAGAAGAGGAGCGGCGCGAAGACCAGCATGTCCAGTGCCGTCTTCTTGAGCAAGGTGATGGGGTCGATTGCGTCACCAAACCAGACACTCTGGTAGCGATAGAAGGTGTCGACCTGCACTCCGATCACCGCAAAAACAAAGCCGCTGTAGCAGGTGTCTAGCCAGAATTGTCGGTTGACTTTCGCCCCGCTACCCGTAACCGCCTTCGCGATTTGCGGCAGGAACCCACCGGCGAAAGCTCCAGCGATGATGACGAAGAACAAGCCACCGCTCTCTTTCGCCCGGGTCACGACTTCGAACGACTTTCTCAGGCCTTCGAATTGGTAATAGGCAATGACGAGCGAGATCGCCACAACTTGAATAAGGATGATCGGTGCGAGGTTCTGGCGAACGGCCTTCACTCCTGGCGCAAGGAGTGCCTTCCAAGGAGTGGGTCGACTGACATCAGTGGGAAGGGGTGTGCTCATTGCGAAGGGGCAAACCAAATCACCCGGCGGGTGATTGTAGCACCTCCGCAAGATACCGACGAAAAGAGCCGCCTCCTTGAGTAAGGTGGCAGCTCTCGCTGTTACTGAGGCTGATTATTTGTTGTTCCGTCGAACTCGTTCAGCTTTGAACGTTTGGCTCTCCGCGTTGTAAGCACCACGGACTTCGATCTCTCCAGAAACCGAATTCATCGCAGCGAAGAAGTCAGCAGCCAAGACCGACTTGCCATTGTTCTCAAAAGCCGTTGCCGGGGTGACGATGACGTGGATCTTTGAACCGACTGCAGCCGAGACATTTTGAGCCTCTCGGATCGTCAAATCAAAGGTGAGAACAGTGACGTTCACCGCGCTGGCTACGCCCTGAGCCTCTGCCTCTTGGCCGACCGAATGATCGTCAGAGTCGAGCTTAATGCGCTTCGCAGTCATCGTTCCCTCTGATGCTTGGCCTTCTGCCTCAACGAGAGACCCGACCACGATCAGTGCCAGGAACTGGTCTTTGGTAACCACGGTTCCTCGCGGACCCATGAAAACAGTGGAGGCATCGAAGTTGATATTCAGGCTTGTCCGAACCGGCACAAAGCCATCGCAACCGGCGAGGTTGATCGTCAATGAATCGACGTTCTTAACCGTGACAGCTCCACGAGCTTCATGACCGTCGGCTGCGCCGACTGGGCTTTCGCTGCCGACGCTGATTTTTGCCGCCGCGACCATGTTAGTAGCTGCGTCGAGCACTCCACGGATTTTGACTTCCTGGCCATTGGCCAAGCTCGGCACGAGACCGCCTGTTCGAGTGAAGATCACCGTAAGGTCTGAGGTAGAAACGTTGATCGTGCCACCGCGTTTGCTCAGCCCGAATGTCTGGACCGGAGCTGTACCGGCGAGGTTCGTAATAACGCCCTCGTATTCGCCTGCTTCGTGTCGATTCTTGTCGTTCAACCCTGCTCCGTCGCCTTCTTTCAGGAAGTTCGAATCGGTTTGAACGACGGAGCCAACAAGCTTCCACTTGCTCAGATCGAAGTCGATGATGAAGTCGCCGCCAGAAGCACTGTGCGGCTTTGGAGCGCGGAAGTTCAGGTCCATCACGAAGTCAGTTCCGCCAGCCCCGGCGAATGTGGCGGCAACACCGCTCGTCGATCCTGCGGGAAAAACGGTCACGTTCTTATCAAGAATAACCTTGATGCCTGTATAGGAACCTTGGGAAAGAGGCTGGTTGTTCAGCAGAAGGAAGCGAGCACCGGTCGAATCTCGGAGTGTCTTGAGATCGACGGAAAGCCCAGTCGGATTCGAGAAAACCGGAACGAGCGCACCGGTTGTAGGAACCACGTCAACTTCCTTAATCTGAACCCATACATGGTCGAATGCGAGGCTAAGGTCGTCGGTGGCAAATACTCGTGCTGGAGCTGGGCTTGAGCCCGGAGTCGCACTACCCCCGCCTCCACAACCTGCTTGCGTCGCGACAAGCGCAACGATGGCAACACCAAGAAACAGTTCTTTGATCTTCATAGGGTTTCCCTCTTCTCAGATAGATACAGTGTAGGGCGGAAATGATACGGCTGCAAAGGGAATACGGAATCTGTCCCCTATTATGGGGACATGCAGACCCAGGACATCTGTGAACAACCCTCGTGCCTCTGGTCGGCTCATCTTTGAGGCGATTAATCTGCGCGAGACATCCCACAACGGTCCAAGATGGCATCCACGGTCTGACCAATGCTTTGTGCCGTGTTGTCGACGAGCATCCATCCAGTCAATTCAATAGGTTCGGATCGATAGAGCGGATTCAGCTGCTTGATTGATGGAGTGAGAATCTGAGTATCAAACGCCTTGTTAGGCCGCAGCCTGTTGCGTTCGAGGTTCTCGTCAAGAGTTGGAGCGATGGCGAGCTTAAAGACCAAACGGCCCTCAAATCGTTCAGAGACCAATTCATCAAGCCGTGGTGGACCTTGGCAATGATCAATCGCGACCGCGAAGCCGGCGTCGTTGTATCTGACCGCTAAATCTGCGGCGGCTTCCTCGGCCAAACGGAACTGTCTTGTTGTCTCCTCGTTCCACCCCATTGGGTGCGCGATACCCGCGACCACCCACTCGCGGAGGTCGTCCACAGGAATGTGCAGCCCAAACGCAAAACGCTTCAGGAGAGCGTTGGATATCGCGGACTTTCCCGCCGCAGGTGGCCCCGTGATAACGAAGATCGGTGCGTTCGACATGGGTTGGATTATGCCCGCTTGAGTTACGGGAGAGCTTCGGACGTTCGGTACACTGAGCCAATGTCCCGAAAGAAGGGAGACGAATGGTTGTGGCAATTCGGCGGGCAACTTGAAAGGCTTGCGGATGAAATAGCTTCAGGTCGTTCCAAGGTCGCAGTCGCGATGGCTTGGGAACCGCGTGTGGATGTCATTGAGGAAGAGCGGCGGTTTTTGCTGAAGGCAGAAATTTCTGGCGTCCGAAGTGAGGATATCCAACTGAACTACGTGCCCGAACGTCACTCTATCGTCGTTCGAGGCGTAAGAATTGAAGAAGATCCTTCGGAAGGAAGTCGAATAGGGGCGTTGCAACTCGAGATTTTTTACGGCGAGTTTCAACGTGAGGTCCGCCTCCCGGACGTGGCAATTGACGCAAACAACATTCGAGCGTCGTACAAGAACGGCTTGCTTACGATTTCTGCACCTAAGTTAGAGCGAGCCCCCATCAAGCGAACGGTAAAGGTGCAGGCAGATTAATGGCAGAAGTTAGACTCCCAGTTGAAGAAGAAGATGCGCTCGAGCTGATGGCCCAAGACGCGATGGGCGCTGCGGAGCTGAATTCCGAAGATCCCAAGCCCGATATTCCTGACGAGATCAACCTTCTCCCGCTCCGAGATAGCGTGATCTATCCGATGCTGATCGCCCCTCTTTCTGTGTCGCGAGAGGCAGGGATTCAGCTCATTGACGACAGCGTGGCCGGTTCAAGTCGGGTCATTGGCGTTGTCGCCCAAAGAAACCCGTCCGACGATGAGCCCGGCTTTGACGGTGTTTATGAGTACGGCTGCGCAGTGATCATCCGCACGCTAGTTAAGATGCCCGATGCGGTTCGGTTGATCGTTCAAGGCGTCAGCCGGTTCAGGATCTTGGAGCGCGTTCAAGATTCCCCTTATATGAGGGCAAGAATCGAGGTGTTAGACGATGTCATGCCTTCGACCGAGAATCCCGAGGAACTCGAGGCAATCCGTAGGTCAGTCGCGTCGCTCTTTGACCAGGCAGTACGACTGTCACCACAGATGCCTGATGAACTGAGAACGCTCACTCAGGCGGTCCAAGAGATCAATGTGATGGCTGATCTCGTTTCTGCCCACATGACATTTAGCGTGGCAGACAAGCAGGCGATCCTTGAGATCACTGATGTTCGAGAAAGGCTGAGACGACTTCTCGAGCTATTGGGCAAAGAAGTCCGTGTGCTCGAACTCACGTCCAAGGTGCAAAGCGAAGTCCATTCAGAACTGAGCAAGACTCAGCGGGACTACTACTTGCGAGAGCAACTCAAGGCAATTCAGCGCGAGCTTGGTGAGGTGGACGACAGGGGCGAAGAAATTTCCGACCTGCAGGCAAAGATAGAAGCAGCAAACCTTCCTGTCGACGCCAAGAAAGAAGCCACGCGAGAGTTCGACCGGCTTCGGAGGATGAACCCGGGAGCGCCCGAATACACGGTGTCAAGAACCTATATCGACTGGATCCTTGCGCTACCTTGGCACGAGTCGACGATAGACAACCTCGACCTTGCCCACGTGCGGACGGTGCTCGATGGCGACCACTTCGGATTGGAGAAAATCAAAGAGCGAATTGTCGAATTCCTCGCCGTCCGTAAGGTGAAAACCGACGGCAAAATACGCCAGCCGATCCTCTGCTTTGCTGGCCCTCCAGGGGTTGGAAAGACTTCGCTGGGTCGTTCGATAGCAACGGCGATAGGT
>JBBRHU010000297.1:0-4606 GCA_038222255.1 Fimbriimonadales bacterium
GCCGTCGAAAAATCGTTTCTTGCAGGGTGCAGGCGTCAGCTTCCGTCCAGGGCCGGTCGAGGTTTGGGCACGGAATCAGCACGTAAAGGTTCTCGTGGCCCTCTGGTGCTTTCGATGCCTCCGTCCGCTTGGAGACACAGGCGTAGAAGGCTGGCTCGGCAGGCAACTCCAGCTTGTGAAAAATCTGGTCCAGATTTTCCGAGAAGTCTGGCCCAAAAAAGACGTTGTGATGCAGCAAGGTCGGGAGTTCTCCCTTGTAATCCATGTAAAGCATGTAGGTTGAGCAGCTATATCGGCGCTTTTCGTTCGTCTTTTTCTCCGGCAACAGTTCTCGCTCTGTGAATGGGAGATCTGCATTGCAGATCACGGCGTCGGCGGTCAAGGTCTCACCCGAAGCCAGCGTCACCGTATTCCCATTGATCGCCATGACCTCGCTGTTCAAGCGGATGGTCGCCCCCTTTTTCTCCGCGAGACGTGCAATTGAGGTACAGATCTCGACCATCCCACCCTTTGGATACCAAATCCCCTCGCCGTACTCCATATAGGTGAGCACGGCGTAGACCCAGGGAGCATCGTAGGGGCTAAGGCCGAGGTACATGGTCTGGAACGAAAACAGCATCTGCAAGCGCGGGTCTTTCATGTACCGTTTGATCCCCTTCGCCAGGTTTCCGAGCATGCGGTGCTTCGCCACCATGCCAAGTTGCTTCGGGCCAAAGAAGTCCAACGGGTTCGTGAAGTTCTTCTCGACAAAATTCGGTATCGAATCTTTGTAGAGGTCGGCAAGATCTCCGAGGAGCTTTGGATAGGCAAGCGACTCGGCACGCCCGAACTTTGCATCGATCTGTCGAACCATTTCGGCAATGTTGGTTGTCGCGTCAAGTCGCTCTCCGTCTGACCAAAACACTCGATAGCTTGGATTACAGAGGGAAATATCCAGGTGATCTTCGAGCTTCTCACCCACGTCTTTGAAAAGCTGGAAGAACGGGTCCAGCATCATCATCAACGTGGGTCCGCCGTCGAATTCGCAACCGTTTACGCTCACTGCTCGGTTGCGTCCGCCCACGACGCCGGTCTTCTCCAGGACGGTTACCTCGTGTCCTCGATGCGCGAGCCGAGCCGCTACCGCGAGTCCTCCGAGTCCGGCACCGACCACGACGTAAGACTTCTTTAACACTGCTTTTGTCTACCAGAGTTATTCGTCCATCGTTTGCCTGACATTTTGAAACTCTTTGCTCTTGTCGCACGTTCCATCTGGTGTACGATAGGTGCTCATGATCGCAAGGTCTGCTTTTCTGTTTTTTGTTGCATGTGCTAGTGTTGCTTCGGCTTCTCCAGATGGAGGAGCTCCGAAAGGGCATCGCTACCCACGCGACCCAGAAGAGCCCCGAGTCACTCCTGGAAAGAACCCAATGCTTCCACAGCGAGCTGATGCTATCTGGCAGTCGACCGCTGAGCGAGTCCAGTTAGAGTGGAATCGAGCAACGAAAGTCCGGCTCTTCCCGGAAACAGATTCTAAGACAATTTTGCCAAAGCTCGTCCGAGGCGACCCGCGAGAGAAGATCGTAGCGCTCACGTTCGACGACGGACCTCACAAGATTTGGACCGAGAAACTCCTCGACCTGCTTCAGCGCGAAAAGGTGAAGGCCACGTTCTTTGTCGTTGGCGAAATGGTCGAGAAGAATCCGGCACTCGCCCTCGCGATCGTTCACCAAGGCCACGAGATCGGGAACCACAGCTTCAGCCACGTCACTCTATCGAACCTTTCGAAGTTCGAAATGGAGGTCGAATGGCGGTCAACGAATGAGGTCATTCAGCGCTCGACCGGCGTGTGGCCAAAGGTTTGCCGTCCGCCCGGTGGCAGATACAACGATGATGTGATCGATGCTGCTCACCGTTCCGGTATGACGACCGTGTTGTGGACAGATGATCCGGGCGATTACGAAAACATGTCCGTGCCAAAGCTGATTTCGCGCACGATGCCAAAGATTAGAAACGGCGCGAACATCCTGCTACATAGCGGCATTAAGAGCACACTTGAGATGTTGCCGATGTTGATTAAGACGTTGCGAGATGAAGGTTACAAATTCGTGACCTCCACCGAACTCGCAGAATCGCTCCGCGATTACACTCCCCCTCTCGTAGCAAAGACCCACCGAAAAGTGAACACGGTGCCGACAAATGTTGGACCGATAGCTCGCATTGGACCAGCCGGCATGAGGATCAGCACTCCTCGGCATGCGATCATCCAAGCTTCCGCTAGGTAGCATCAGTTGTGGCTGGATCAACGTCGCGTAGGCATAAGCCTTTAGGCAAAATCACTCTTATCTGCGGAAGCATGTTTGCCGGTAAGAGTGAGGAACTCATTCGGCTTGCACGTCGGTCGCTGTACGCGAAGAAAAAGGTTCAGGTCTTCAAGCCGACGATTGACAATCGCTACGACGAACAGATGGTCGTCTCCCACGAAGGGGCGAAACACGAAGCCTTGCCTGTCAATTCCGTGAGCGAGCTCCGATCAAGAATTGACAAAGAGACGGATGTTGTCTTGATCGAAGAGGTTCAGTTTTTCGATCCCAGCATCGTTGATCTTGTTGTCGAACTCGCCGACAACGGGGTTGAAGTTGCCTGTGCGGGGCTTGATCAAGACTTTCGGCGCAAACCCTTTGGACCGATGCCGACGTTGATGGCAGTCGCAGATGAAGTTGTAAAGCTGAGGGCAATCTGCATGAAGTGTGGTGCGCCTGCGAGCCACACCTATCGCCAGATCAACGGGCGACCGGCTCACACCAACGACCCGATCATTCTCATCGGCGCAACGGAGAGCTACGAGGCTCGCTGCAGGAACTGCTACAAGCTCCGAGAAGGCAAGCAGTAAGCGCTATCTAGGTCGAGCACCGGGACCGTTACGGGTGGTGGCAATTCCTGGGAGACCCATCGGGTCGGGCGGCGCGCCCGCAAAACAGGCGAGTGTCAGCGTCGATCCTTGTTCACGTCCATTGAGTGCCGAAATGACAACTGCCTCTTGACCACCTTTGATCACCTGCGGACTTTGGGGCGCAAGGCTGGTAGTGCGATCGATCTCTTCCTTCACTCCGGTGTGATAGATCGGGGGCACAAGCAGCCCTACCGTCATGCTAGATCGATTCCCCAATCGGCAAGGCCAGACCTTAAAGGTCTGCCTCACGATCGTATTTGGCTTTGGCATATAGGCTACAACGGGCGTATCGAATGCCAGCGCAAAATCCCAGACTCCGTCCACCGCGTGTATCTCTTTGAATTGCAGAATCTTGGCGGATGAACCCAGTTGGTTCGTGACCCAGGACTCAGCTTCGGATAGCTTTTGAGGGATCACTCCGGTTAGCCGTGGTGGCTCTTCCCTAGATTCCATGTGGACTTGCAGTACGCGCAGGTTGGGGAGCTCTGCCCGCCCAAACGTCCAAAAGGAGAGTTGTTCAATCCGGTGTTCTGCGTCCGTAAGCGCTGTGCGCATCTCCACTTTCTCGTCGGCATCTCGGCGAAGTTGAAGGATGTTGAACCCGAGGCTCACGACAAGGCTGACAATCAGAAGACCGGTCGCAACGACCCAGCGCTGGCTCGTTGCCATCTGCAACTCACCACCCGCAGAGGTTGGACGATAATCGGGATACTTGCTCACGTTCAGTCCTTTGCTGGAATGAAGCCTGGCGGAGTCGCGAAACTGACAATCGTGAGATCAAGTTTCTTCCCCACGGATGTCGCTTGAGTGCTCGGCGAGAGTCTGACTCTTTCCATCAGCATCGACGTATTCTCGCACGAAATGACATCGACGGTCTGATCAATTTTGTGAACCGTTCCATCTTCCTCCCTGTCCATCACTGGAAGGACAAGAAAACCCGCGCCTTGGGCATCTCCCGGTCGATCCTCGCCGGTCGGCACAAGCACCGGCATGATGGTGAAATCACGGTGAGTGACCAGTCGAGTTTCGGATTCTCCACCGACCCGAAGCGGGGGTGAGAAGTCTTGAGAGAACTGGTAAACCCCACGACTCGCCTCAATCAAATCGTTACTCAAGACGTTGACCTCTCGCAGTCCATGGCCAGCGAGCCACATCCTCACTTTTGATTCTTCCACAGGGATAACGCCATCAAACTTCGGCTGATCACCGAGGACACCGGTCGCCGTGACGTGAAGGACTCTCAGCTTGGGGGGAGGGTTGGTGGGGTAGCTCTTGAAGATGAACCTTGCAAGCCGCTTTCGAAGTTCGAGCTCGCGCTTGGCAAAGTCGGCGACGCGGCCACCGCCCTCGGGTTCAACCCTCGCCCGCACCCGGACGAACGTGAAGAACAGCATGATTACTAAACCAGCGATAACCGCCTCTCGCCAATACTCCAACGCTCCAAGACTCTTTTTCATCGACTACTCTCGAAACTCAAGTTGGCCCCATTGCTCGGGCTGATGCATGTCGATCTGGTGCTGTGGAGACCAAACCCAGTTGTGCTCGGGGAGCCCCTCGATTTTTCTGTATTGACCATTAACCACTTCAAGATCCCATTGGACTCGAGAGAAATTGATTCTCCAAACATCCCCGGGCTTCGGCGGACAGTCGCATTTGCAAACTTCCTTGAGGCCA
>JBBRHU010000298.1:0-4583 GCA_038222255.1 Fimbriimonadales bacterium
GACGGAGCTCAACCGGCTGAATTTTGTCCCATTTCGGTCCGCCGACTGCACCTAGCATAACGGCATCAGCTTTGAGGCAGAGATCAAGTGTCGCCTTCGGAAGCGGATGGCCAGTCTCGTCATAGGCGATCCCTCCGATCAGCGCTTCTTCGAACTCGTAGCCTGCGTCCAAGGCCTTGACGACCTTCACGGCCTCGGCTGTCACTTCCGGGCCGATACCGTCTCCACCAAGCACGGCGATGTGTTTACTCATGGGGCGATTGTGACATGCGTGATAGGATTGTGCGTGGTGGGATTGCGGTTCGGAGGTTAGTCGGTTTTCCAGCTTCGCCAGTAGCTTGGATCTTCGATCTCCAGCGCAGCGGCGGTGATCTTTAGTGGGCCATAGGTATCGACCATGACCGCGAGTTCCTCGGTCCGGGTCGCGCCGATGGAGGCTTCGGTCGCTCCTGGCTGTGGACCGTGAGGGATGCCTAGTGGGTGGAGGGTGATGGAGCCTTCTTCGATGCCCTTCCGCGACCCGAACTTATCGTTGCAGTAGTACAACACCTCGTCCGAATCGACGTTGGAGTGAGCGTACGGAACGACGATCGCCTGGGGGTGATAGTCGAGCATGCGCGGACAGAACGAGCAAATCACGAAACCAGGTGCGTGGAACGTCTGGTGGATCGGCGGTGGCATGTGCAGCTTCCCCGTGATCGGCGAGAAGTCGTTGATATTGAACGCGAACGGGAAGCAGAAACCATCCCAACCCACAACGTCAAGCGGATTGTATGGATAGTGATAGAGCGTCTCGAAGTTCCGAGCACGAATAATCACAGAATGCGGTTCTCGTTCGGTGTGTGTGACCAGTTCTGAAGGAGCACGGAAGTCTCGTTCACGGTAGGGCGCATGCTCAAGCAACTGTCCATATTCATTTCGATACCGTTTGGGAGTCTCGATTGGGCCGAAGCTGACAATCGCGAGCATTCGCACAGGAAGCGAGTCAAAGACGATCTTGTAGATCGTTCCTCGAGGGATGACCAAGTAGTCACCAGGACCAAACTTGATGTTCCCAAAGATGGTTTCCAAGACTCCGGACCTGTCGTGAACAAAGAGGCACTCATCGCCATCCGCGTTCTTGAAGTAGGTCTCCATCTGTTCCGCCGCATAGACCTGTCCCCAGGTCACGTCTTTGTTCCCGAGCAACACCACACGGCCAGAGACCGCGTTCCCCTTGGGCGTCATCTTGTTGGTCTTTAGGTGGAGGTGACGAACGGCGGTATCGTCTAGGTAGGTCGGGGCGACGCTTCCAAGTGCTTCGAACCCGCTGACCTCGGTCGGCTGGTTGTAGTGATACAGTGTGGACATTGGGCCGCTGAATCCGCGGGTGCCAAAAACCTGCTCTGAGTAGAGCTTTCCATCGGGACGTCGAAACTGGATGTGGTGCTTATCAGGAAGTTGACCGAGTTTGTGATAGCGTGGCATCGTTGCCTCCTAGCGTTTTTTGCAGTGTACTTGCGAGGCACGGCGACCTATAGATATCATGTAAGCAAAACGGGCCCGGTGCCTCGTTAGAGATTTTTTGAAAAAACTCAAAAAAGACCCTAAGGAAATTACAGGGAGCTACCGAAGACAATGATGGGTGAGAGCCCACGACAGAAAATGGCACGGCAAGGGCGACCTTGACCACGCAAAGCCTAGGGTCTCGAGAAGTTGAGACAGCCGGGTTACCTGTTGGAAAAAGCGAGAAGAACATGCGCATTTCCGACAACGAAGTAAAAAAGATCCTCGATAAGGGTCCCGCCATCGTCGAAGAGATCTCCGATCTCGAACTTGAACTTGAAGCCCAACGCAAGCGCGATGACCGCGACCTTGCCCGCCAAGTCACCCAAGACGTTCTTGCCATGCCAGACCGAACAGACATGATCGAAGAACTCAAAGCAAAGATCGAGGCAGGAACCTATAACCCCTCGGCAGAAGATATTGTCGACGGCATGATTCGCCGTGCAATAGCGGACCGAGTTCGGTAATGCCCCTCGTTGGCTCGCGGTAAACTCGTTCTAATAGTGTGTTTGTGGGGACACCTCCACAAACACACTTGGAGAACCCACCTTGACATACGATCAAATCAGCCAGCTTCTCGGTGCCGAAGCCGAAAGCCTTCTTGGCCACACTTGCAATACGGTCTCAAAGTCGAGCCTACACCTTCCCTCAGGAGACTTTGTCGCCAACTCGTTCGCGCAAACAGATCGATCTCCTCAGGTTCTTCGTGCTCTCCAAAGCATTTACGGACACGGCCGCTTGGCGAACACCGGCTACATGAGCATCCTTCCTGTTGATCAGGGTATCGAGCACAGCGCAGGCGCAAGTTTCGCAAAGAACCCCGCCTACTTTGATCCAGAGAACATCGTCAAACTCGCCCACGAAGCTGGATGCAACGCTGTTGCCTCCACTCTTGGCGTCCTCGGCTCTGTCTCACGACAGTACGCACACAAGATTCCGTTCATCGTCAAGATCAACCATAACGAGTTGATGACCTTCCCGAACAAATTTGACCAGATCATGTTCGCGAACGTTCAGCAAGCTTGGAACCTCGGCGCTGTTGCTGTGGGTGCCACGATCTACTTCGGCTCGGACGAAGCAACTCGCCAGATCCAGGAAGTCAGCGAAGCGTTCTCGATCGCTCACGAACTCGGGATGGCTACCATCCTGTGGTGCTACCTGCGTAACCCCGGCTTCAAGAAGGACAAGGACTACCACGTTTCCGCAGACCTTACCGGTCAGGCGAACCACTTGGGCGTTACGATCCAGGCCGACGTTATCAAGCAAAAGCTGCCTGAGAACAACGGCGGATACAAGGCGCTCAAAGGTGAGGCAGGCGACTACGGTAAGACTGACAACCGCGTCTACACCGAGTTGAGCTCCGACCACCCGATCGACCTCGCACGCTATCAGGTTGCGAACTGCTACATGGGCCGAATCGGGCTCATCAACAGCGGTGGTGCATCTGGCGACAACGACTTTGCAGAAGCTGCAAAGACCGCCGTCATCAACAAGCGAGCGGGCGGACAGGGTCTGATCAGCGGTCGAAAGGCGTTCCAACGACCGATGGATGAAGGAATCAAGCTCCTCCAGACGATCCAGGATGTCTATTTGAGCAACGAAGTCACCATTGCGTAAGTTAAACGCGCTTATGCCCTAAATTCCAATTTGGGGCTTTTGCCTAGTCGGTCGAAAAATTCTTTATTCGACCGACTATTTTTTTGCCTTTGCACGTCGTATGATGTGATCGGTTACGGAGTTCTAAACTGTGCACTGGATTTGGGCGCTTGTTGGTTTTGTCTTTTGTAGTTTGTCGTTGCTTAGATGTTCAAGGAAAGAACCAAGCACGACCTCGTGGTTTGGGTTGGTGGTTGCGGTTGCATTCGCAGGGATCTGTTGGTGGGTTGTAAAGGACCGCATTCTTGCTCCACCCCTCGGGATTTTTATCTCGGTTTTGATTCCGCTTGCTCTCCCGGCGTTTGATCGGTGGGCAAACTCGCGTTTTGAACTCCATGCCGTCTCGGGAATTCTCATCCCGACCGGATTCGCGTTGATCGCAATTTCAGGCGAGCGGATGAACTTCGCACCCTGGTTTGGTGTGCTCTCCCTTGCCCTCGGCGCACTTTTGTTCCGGTCTGAAAACGCAGGTGTTGGTTCGCTCCTCGGTGCAATGATTGCGGCTGCCAACTATCTCAGCCCATCAGTGTCGATGCCACAGCTTCACGACCGAGTTGGAGTGGCCCTTGTCGTAATCATCGCTGGCTTCGCCTTCCTGCTGTCGTTTGTCAAAATGCGGCAAGACGTTTGGGCCAAGGTTTTGCTTGGCGTTTCTTCCACACTCGGAATGTTCCTCCTCCTGTACAAAATCTTCCCGAGCTCGCGGCTACCAATCTACGTCGTTTCCGTCGTAGCGATCGTCGTGGTTCTCCAATGGACGACGACAAACTCATCCAACAATCACAGAGACAAGATCGGAGTTTTACTCTCGGTGCTTGCAGCAACGTTCATCTTTGGCTATGGCAAATCAACCGGCCTCGTGATCGGTGGACTGGCAGCTTACGCATTTTCTGTTGCCCTCAAACTTGATCTCCGGCTGGTCTATCCGATCTTGGGGCTAGGGCTTTATCGACTCGCGAAACGAATCATCTCCGATCAGGGCGGCTATGAAGTCGCGAACCATTATCTGCTCAGTGGAATCGTAGCCGGAATCATCCTGGCCTACGTCGTCTCTGACTGGTTCGAGGATTCGAAACCGGAATGGAGAAATGTCGGATGGCTACTCGCCTTTCCACCGGTTGCAGTCCTCATCCAGTTTGGACTCGATGTGAGGGGGCTCGTCGGCTGGCTACTTGGTGCGTCAGTTGGAATCGCGCTCTTGTCTCAGAAAGCCGAATCGCGTCTTGCAGCTGCTCTGCTTCCGATCAGCGCCGCGCTTTTGCTCATCGTGCCGAGATTCCTCGATGATATCTCGGTGTCGTCCAGAAACGATCGGCTTTCGCAGGGGCTCTGGTGGATCACGCCTGTCTTGATCGGTGGACTCATGCTCTGGGCGCCGGCCA
>JBBRHU010000299.1:0-4569 GCA_038222255.1 Fimbriimonadales bacterium
TCACCCCATTCCGCGCTGCCGAGGCGGGAATCCCGATCGTTCGAGCTGATGGCTATGCCTTCTCCCAAATCGTAGATTCCCACGGTGGCATCGTCGCAGAAGCGCGACCTGGCAAACAAGCCCTGATCGGCTCGATCCACCCAGAACACCGCTGGTCCCTCTTTTCAAAGATCAGCTTCCTTTGGCCAAAAATCTTCGCAGTCCTCATCCTCGGCGTTTGGATTCAAAGATTGAAGAGGAGCCGACAACCCTCGACTCCGTCCTTCGACTCCATCATCGGCGAGAGGTCGGTGCTCCCCTAGACAGCAGGAATCGTGAGGTCGCGAAACTCTTTTACGAGCAGCCCAGATAGAGACGCCGCCATCATACCGAACCCCATAAGCACGAACATCCAAACGAGCCCGACTTGCGCCACCAACGATCCACCGAGCAACAGCCCGACGGGCTGAAGCCCGCTCTGGAGCATCGAATTCACGCTATTAAACCGACCGCGTAGTTCGTCCGGTATCGCCACCTGCTTCCAGTGCATCATCGGCAGGTCGGCAAAAGGAATCGCGATGCCGCACGGGATTTGCCACCAGACAAAGAGCCAGAAATTCGGACTAAACGCCATAAAGATCACGCACAGTCCGACCGTTCCGAGGCCCCAGATGAACCCTTGTCCCGGACGCTTTAGGTTCAACTTTCCGACGTACATGTTACTGGCAACCAATCCCACAAAGAACGCACATTCAAACCAGGCAATCGAACTCGGCTTGCCCCCGAACCATGCATCGTTCGCGGCAATGTAGACAACAAAGAACGGCGAGATACTCAGGCTGAGCGCTCCCTGCAGCATGAGCATCACCCGAAGGATCCTCCGACCTTTGATATAGCGCAATCCCTCTTTCAAATCTTGCCAAGGGTGCGAATCTTCGATCGCCTTTCGATCTGGAAGGATCGACGGCAACCGAGTGATGTAAAGCGCGGACAAGGCAAAAGAGAGCGTGTTGAGCAGGACCGTGGTGAGGAAGAAGAACTTCGGCGAGTTGTCGTACAAAATTCCAAGCACTGCACCGGAGAGCGCTAGAGATAGCATCGGCGCAATTGACTGTGTCAAACCGCTGAGAGCGTTGGCGAGCGGGAGCTTTTCTGCCGGCACAAGGCTCGGAATCGCAGCGTTCTTTGCGGGATGAAAGAAGGTGCGCATGCAGGAAAGAAGGAACGGAACCAGGACGAAGCTCCAAACGGGCGGCTTACCATTCGTGAAGTAAATCAGCAGCGCGAACGCAAAGAGCAGAATGCAACACCCGGCGTCGCTCCAAAAGAGGAGCTTCTTGCGGTCAACACGATCTGCAACTACGCCCGAGTACAGTCCGAGGAGCAAGAACGGCAACGTCTCGGCAGCGCCAACGATGCCAACCATTCCGTCAGACCCCGTGACCTTCTTCACCATGAACATGAAGGCAACGAAGTAGAACGCATCTCCCAATTGGGAAATGGTCTGACCTAACCAGAGGTCGCGAAAGGGCTTAACAGAAAGGATCGATGAGTAGTTCAAGCAGGGCTCTCCTGGTCGGAAAATGGGATGCGGCAGGTGGGTCGGGATCGATCACGACGGTGCCGTTCGACCAATTAACGAAGAGTTGCTGTGCGGTTCATGTTTTGGAGAGTATGGCAGATGACGGTTCGGCTTCGTCTCGGACGGGTACATTCAGCCCATGCTCACCGTGGTCTTCCCAGGTCAGGGATCTCAGCGACAAGGAATGGGGAAAGCGTTCTACGACGGCTCTGCCGCTGCTCGAGAGGTCTTCGACACAATCTCTGAGGCAACCGGAATTGATGTCAAGAACGTCTGTTTTGAACTCGACGAAGAGACCCTGCGTCAGACTCAAAATGCCCAAATAGCCCTCTTCACCGCCAGCGTCGCAGGGTGGGCCGCCCTCCGAGAAGCCGCTCCCGAGCTTGAGGTGAATTTCGTCGCAGGACACAGCATCGGCGAGTACGCAGCTCTGGCGGCGAGCGGCGTCTATTCCATTGCGGATGCAGCGCGATTGGTTATGAAAAGAGGTCAAGTCATGGCGGAGGCAGGAACCCTCTCGCCAGGAACGATGGCGGCGGTACTCGGCCTTGAACGATCCAAGCTTGAGGAAGCATGTGCAAGTGTCGATGGAATCGCCGTGGTCGCGAATGATAACTGCCCCGGACAGCTTGTGATCAGCGGCGAAGTCGAAGCCGTCCGCGCTGCAGGCATAAAGGCACAGGAATTAGGCGCTAAACGAGTGTTGCCGCTTAATGTGAGCGGAGCCTTCCACAGCCCATTGATGGCGTTGCCCGCTGCTGAAATGGCCCTTGCCCTAGCCGAAGTGACACCCAACCCTGGCGCAATTCCGGTGATCGCAAACGTTCTTGCTGAACCCAACGCAGACGACACGCAATGGCCGAACCTGCTGAAGACGCAGCTTGAATCGCCAGTGCGCTGGACAGAATCGATGCAGTGGATGATCGCCAATGGGGTCACTCACTACATCGAAATCGGCGCTGGTGAAGTGCTCTGCGGATTGATGAAGCGCACAGATCGGGCCGTCCGTACCCTTTCCATTCAAGACATCGACTCACTCAACGCCGCTCTCGCTGAGTTCCAATCAGCAATCGAGATCCAATCATGAACCGCTTTCAAGATCAAATCGTCGTCGTGACCGGAGCTAGCCGAGGGATCGGGCGAGGAATCGCCGAAGCTTTCGCGACCGAAGGCGCTAAAGTCGCCTGCGTAGCGACCACGGAACAGGGAGCGCAGAAAACTGCGGATGCGATTGGCGGTGGGTCAAGGGGCTACGCGTGCGACGTTAGCAACAGCGAATCCGTCGACGCGCTGTTCAAGGCGATTGAGGCTGACTTCGGAACTCCTCACATCCTCGTCAACAACGCTGGCATCACACGTGACGGGCTTGTGATGCGCATGAAAGACGACGACTGGGACCGCGTCATTGACGTGAACCTAAAGGGAACTTTCCGCTGTATTCGGGCGGTGACGCGCGGGATGATGAAAGCTCGTTACGGACGAATCATCAATATCAGCAGCATTATCGGTCAGACCGGCGCCGCTGGTCAAGCAAACTATGCCGCTTCGAAGGCAGGCGTTTTTGGTCTAACAATGTCGATAGCCAAGGAACTGGGGTCGCGTGGAGTGACCTGTAACGCCGTTGCGCCAGGTTTCATCGAGTCGGACATGACCGACGATTTGCCCGAGGAAATGAAGGCAAACGTGATCAAATCGGCACCAGCGGGTCGACTGGGCACTGCGAGCGATATTGCCGGGGCAGTTCTGTTCTTTGCTTCTCGCGATACAAGCTACGTCACTGGCCAGACCCTGACCGTAGATGGGGGACTGACCCTGTAATCTGAGCATTGTTGGCCAAAAACCTCACAAATCTTGTGAAGTTTTTTGAACTCTCCCAAATTGCCTACGTCCATTCCATCTGGAGAATTCCTATGAAACTCAGAGTAGCAATTTCAGTAGCAATCGCTACGATGCTCGTGGCTGGAGCTTTGGCTCAAGGCCAAGGTGGCGGTCGTGGTCAAGGTCGTGGTCAGGGTGGTAGAGGTGGTAATCAAAACTCAATCACCGGTCTTTTGAATCGTCCGGACGTTCAAGAAGAACTTAAGATTACCGATGATCAGAAGATGAAGCTCACAGCGCTTCGACCCCAGCGTGGTGCTGGCGGCCGAGGAGCCGGCGGTGCTGGTGGAGCAGGTGCTGGCGGAGCTGGTGGCGCCGCAGCAGGTGGAGCACGTCCTGACATGGCAGCTATGCAGAAGGCACAAGCCGAAGCAGAAGCCAAAGTTATGGCAGTCCTTGATGCAGGCCAGCAGAAGCGAGTGAAGGAACTCTTCGTTCAGCGTGCAGGCAATGCAGCGATCCTCAACGCAGGTATCGCAAAGGAACTCGGCATCACCGACGACCAGAAGAAGTCGATTGCTGGACTTCAGAAGAAGCAGCAGGAAGCGATGACTGCTCTTCGAGAGAAGATGGCAGCTGGCGAAGTCGATCGAACGGCCATGATGGAAGCCAATACCAAGAACGCCAAGACGATGGACACCGAGCTTGGCAAGATCCTCACCTCTGAGCAGTCAGACAAGCTCAAGGGAATGAAGGGCGCTCCGTTCACGTTTAAGGACGCGGCCGGCGGCAACTAAGCCGACTGAAATTTCCATTTCATAGCAAAAGGGTCCCCGCCTCGGCGAGGACCCTTTTGCTATTGGTCAACCCAGTTTTTCGAAGTCGGGCCTCTCCTTGTACTTTGGAAAAGCTCGCTGGATTGCCCAACCCGTCTCGAGCAGGCGGTCGTCCTTGTAGAGTCGACCGACGACCGTGAGCGACTTGCCGTTGCCCCGTTCATCTGCACCCATCGGTAGATGGATCTGAGGGTGGCCGGTGAGGTTCGTCATCACCAACAAGTTCGAGTCAAACCCGTTGACAATGACATCAATGCCCCCCAGCTCCTGCTCGAACTGGCGCATCACCTGGCTCCGGACTCTTTGCTGCCGAAGATATTCCACGCCACTTACGTAGCGGTTTGAGCGAAAGAT
>JBBRHU010000300.1:0-4566 GCA_038222255.1 Fimbriimonadales bacterium
AGGCGTTTCATCGACGCGAAAGGAGCAAGGTCCGCATCGGTGATTTGAGTGTTGTAGAGAAAGAGCCGGTTGAGTTTCGGCATTTTCCCGAGAGCGATCAGACTCGCGAGAGATAGCCGACCCGCTTTCAGGTCAAGCTTATCGATCGACCGAACCTGGGCAATCGTCTGGACGGCGGAGTCTGTGAGGTCTTGCGTCAAAAATACGACGAGGCGGAGTGCGGGGAGCCGTGGTAGCTTTCGAAGCGACGCCTCATTCACCCTGCCGTCGAATACGCGAAGAGCGTAGAGTCGGTCGAGCCCATCGAGGACTTTGCAGTCGAACTCTCGGTCTTTGTTGTCGACATCAAGGCTCAAGACCTTGCCCTCACGTTCACTGACCCAGGCCAAATTCCCACCGATTTTCGAGAGCGCCAGTCGTGCTCGATTTTCGGTCTCGTTGAACTGAGGCTCAGGTTTCTGTAGCGCGAGGAGAAAGACGCTGATCAAAAGTTGGCTCCATCAATCTTGAAGAATCAAGGCTGCTTCTCTTACGGTTGCATTCTCGTGGACGATCGCCATGAGCGCCTTTGTCATTCCCTTTGGGTTCTCGTGTTGGATCACGTTTCGACCGTAAACGATTCCATTTGCACCTTGGTTCATCAGCTCTTTCGTTCGCGTGAGAATCTCAAGGTCTGGCGCACGGCCTCCGCCTCGGACGAAAACGGGGATGCCTCCCGCAACCGTGATGACCTGGTGATACTCTGAAACGTTATCGCAAGGGTCGGCCTTGATGATGTCAGCGCCAAGCTCGACCGCCTGTCGAACCAGCGGCCGAATCTTGCTGAGATCACCATCGACCATATAGCCTCCCGCCTTCGAGTTCGGCTGCATCACGAGCGGTTCCACCATCAGCGGCATCCCGAATGCTTCGCATCTCGACTTAAGTCGGCACACGTTCTGCACACAAGCCTCGTGTAGCTCTGGCTGATCGGGCAACAGGAGCAGGTTGACGACGACGCAGGCAGCGTCCAAGCGGACTGCCTGTTCAACGGGATCGTCGATCAGTTGACTAAACAGTCGGCGAGGAAGCTCCTTCCCATAGATGTTCGCAACATCAGTTCGCAATACCAAGGCGGGTTTGTTTTTCCTCGGTAGCGCCTGCAGGATAGGGGCGGTACCAGGAGGCAACTGAATCGCGTCAGGTGCCGCTTCGATAATGACTTCGATCGCCTGCCGGATATTCTCAATCCCGTTCAGGAACGAGACTTCGTTAAAAAATCCGTGGTCAATCGCGACGTCAAAGCACCTGCCGTCCCCACCCATCAGCCGATTGAGTCGTGCCTGTTTCACGTCTACCATGTTGGCAGATGTAGGCTGCTAATCGAGGTCTAGGAAGTCGAGGTCGACTTGAACGTCGAGCGTAATCGCTGACCTCGAGAGGAGCCGAACTCCTGTGCGTGTCCTCGCAACGCTTTCCACCACATCGAACCCAGGTGGAACCTGCGCTGCTGCCATGATCGTGCGAATGTCGAGGGGAAGGTCTAGGCACGTCACGAGTCCAGAATTGTTTGCTTCGTTCGGGACGGCAGACTCGGCTAGTCCGGTATGGAAGAAGCTGGTGACGTCCTCAAGCCCAATGACACGTCGGTGTCGGCCATTCCAAGGGTGATAGTGTCGGCCGCCGTTGCTGTGCCACATCACGGTTCCGGTGAGTGTCCTTGAGTTTCGGAGCGAGATCCAGAGGTAGCCGTTCGAGAAGACGCAGGCCGTCCATGCCAAGCTCTCTCGGTGATCGGCGAAGACCTGAACAAGGTCCTCAAACCCTTCGCGTGCGGGGTAGCGTGTGAGGTCAGTTGTGCCCCCGGTTGCCAGGGGGACCTCTTCAAGCGACGAGAAGTGGGCACCCTGTTGTAGCGACGTGTAGCCGCCCTCAGCTGGCACTTCAAAGGAGAATGGGTAGACCTGCCCGTAGACAAATGTGGATGTCGAGATTCGCCCCTCAACCCCTTCCGGGAAGGTGAGCATGGCGTGGTGACCGAAGCTCATCGGGCCTTCACCGATGACTTCGTGACGTTGATAGATGGCATGTTGTCCAGGGCGGCACGAGATCTCTTTGACCACCGTGGTCGGTCGAACAAGGGTATTGAGTTTGAATCGCAACTGCGCGGGCTCCTGGCCGATAAGGGTCCATGTCGCATTTGCGGTCTCACCATGAACGGGGTAGCACTCTGAGCCATAAGGGTTCGCGTTTGCGCCAAATGGCATACAGAAGAAGTCTCCTCGCAAGACCTCAAGGATCGGGGGAATGTCGGTGAGTCCTTCTTCAACCCAGGGCCCGACATGAAGGGGTTTGAACGACTCTGCCCCAAACCTAAATTCGACGGGGCCAAGATGGCCGCCTTTCAGGGCAACCGCCAGGCGGACCTCTTCCGTCTCAAGCGATATCGAGGGCTGTCCAAAGATCACGGAGGGCTCCATCACTTTCTATGTTGTCCTAAAGCCCTACGCGGGGGTTCCCGTGATCTTCACCGTCTGTATTTATTCTTGCGATTCCAACCTCATTTCTACCAGTGGCACAAACTGTGCGACCGATTGGTTCAAGTCGAGGACGGTGTTTGCAAGACGGCATCGCAACCTCGGCCCGGGAATCATATAGCGCGGAGTTGCTCGAAAACCCCTACTCGAGCACCCGCGCAAATCCCTTAGACCTTTCGAAGTAGCGTTACACGCCCGATGGGAACCCATTCGGCCACGACGATGTCTCGGTCATTAATCCAAATCGCAGCGTGTGGGTGGATAAAGCGTCCCGGAATAAATTTGTCCCGAGTCGCTCCTCTCAGGTTAGAGGGTCGTCCATCGCCGAGGCTAGCTACGACCTTGTTATCCTTGTCCAAAATCGTCACGATGCTCTCAAGGTCGGGGACGAGCATCAGTTTGCCCTTCGTGTGAAGGTGGCAGGGAAGTCGCATACCCTCGGTCACAAAGCTATCGTGCTTGCCGTCAAGGGTGAAGTATTGCAGTCGACGGTTAGATCGGTCTGCGATCAGCAGTCGTTCGTTGCCATCGCGACGGTCAACCATCAACCCGTGTGGGCAGCTGACTTGGCCTTCGGCCTTGCCTGGCTTGCAGACAACGCCCCGATACTCTCCATCCTTCGTGTACCGGTGGACATAGCTTGAGCCGTAGCCGTCGGCCACGAACAGGTCTCCTCCAGACAAGAACGTCACGTTTGTCGGGCACCAACCTCCCTCGTTCTTGTAGACGCCAGACTCCATCGGGACGCCCTTTTGCCAAATCACTTTGCCGCGAAGATCGGTTTTGACCACGAGTCGGCGACGGGTGTCGCAGTGGTATAGGAACTCTTCCGAACCTTCAGATCGAATTTCGAGGCCGTGGGCACCACCAGCAAATTCGCTCCCCCAGCTCTCTACAAACTTGCCCTTTTGGTCAAAAACAACCACGGCGTCAGGTTTGGTGCTGCTCGGGTGGACAGTGTGGGCGACATAGATCCTGCCCGACTTATCGACGGCCAGGCCGTGAGTGTCGCCGTAAGCGGTGCCGGTAGGTGGGACGATCCAATCGTGAACGACCTCGTAGGTGTGTTCACCGCTGCCGACCATGGGGTTCTGTTCTCCAGCGTGCTTCGTAAAGAACAGCTTCGGAGGGAGGGCAATGGCAGCGGCGCCAGCGAGCAACTCTCGGCGTGAGATGGACATGGAACTAGCATAAACCAGATCGCACCGAAGATTCCACGAATGTCCGGACTAATTTGGAGGTTCGTGTTTGCTCAGAAGCGCTTGAGTCTCCAAGCTGAGTTCTTCAAAGAAGGTCCGAGCTTGCGCCCTACCTTTTTTTGCGAGCGCAGTAAACAGTCCCACCCCGAGCATGAGCAACATTAGCGACAACAATCCACAGATCCATCCGAGTTTGATCGACATGGGTATCCCCAACGAGATCGACAGGATGAGAGGCAGATGGAGCCCAGCGAAGTACGCGACGAAGGGAACTTGCTTTAGGCTGAGCTTCGTGCGGTTGTTCCGCGATTGAATCATGAGCGGTCCGAAGAGTAGCTTTTTGGCAATTTGAGCTTGGATAGTTGTGCCTAACGAACTCGCATTCTGAAGCTTAATCCCTCGTTCCCTGACGAAGTCGACCAGTGCAGACTTATCCTCGTCGGTCAAGGCGCCGGCGGACTCGAAGATGAACTCCTCGCTAAGTCCGCCGTTTGATCGCGACGTTTTTGCTTTTGGCGTTGAAAGCGCTTTGTCGATGAAGGACGGATCAATCCCGGTGTCCTCCGCGATACGCTTCAGTTCGGTCAGCGTGAGCCCATCCGGGCGCAAGACCCCGCCGAGCCGTGATTGCAACTCGGCGGCTTGTTGGATGAGAGCGGTAGCCTCCTCTTCGGAAAAACGCTGTTCCATCCTTTAGAGATTAAGGTCGACGATTCCGCTAACCCCGACTCCTTCCACTCGCTTGATGCTTGTAGTGATGTTCGTCGTGTTCACGGGTATCAACGCGCGAACCTTGATGCCGAGCAGGTCTTGTTCGACTTGCGCTACGGCAGCCACTTGAGAGACAGCGC
>JBBRHU010000301.1:0-4554 GCA_038222255.1 Fimbriimonadales bacterium
TTCCCCACAGATTCCGGGGAGCGGCTCTTGAGTTCTCTGGCAGTTTGATAGTTATCTTGCCTTCAGGAACGGTTATTGAATTGAAGAAGAATACGGGTCCCTTGTTTACCCGGAAACGTTCGACGAGCCCTTTTGCGCGAAGATGAGCATAGAGAGCCTTCTTCGTGAGTTCCACGACTGCGGCCATCATGTCTTTCGGAGAGAGCCCGAGCGACGTGATTCCGCTCTGCAACGAGTCGGCAAGACTGTATTCTTTCGGTTCACCCTTTCCGAACAGTCGTGAAGCGCCCTCAATCGCATGGAAACTTAACAGCCTTCCTTCGTACGCGTTGCTCGTGGCCACACCATCAGAAATGAGTGAATTCTCCTCGATGCTGTAAATATGTTCGGGCAAGGACAAGCACTCAAGACGATTGAGGTCATATGTGGCCGTTGCATTTGAAACTCCAATATCCTCGGCGATCAACAACCGTTGGAGTAGGTCCGCGCCTTGGTCTGCACCTGGTGAGGCAACAATGTGGAGAGAATCAAGGTATTCGATGATCCTAACGAGTGCTGCCGACCAACGTCGATCAGGAACCGACATCCGATTCTGAAGCTGAATTGGTAGGTTCGCGAAAGGGAGGTCATCCAGAATCCACGGCAATACAAACCGAGGATGGTTGCGTTCTAAGGTGAGAGCAAGGTCCATCTCGTTGGCAACGCCTTGTCTAAGCAATCCGTCGTCACCAAACGTGAAGCGAGACAGAACTAAAATCATGCATCGAGCTTGGTTCCTGAGGACCGGCTCAATCGTTCGCCAGATGCTCTCGGCTCCCCGAAACTTCTCGACATCAACCCAAACACTGTATCCGAGAGCCGAGAGCTTTGCAGCAAGCCATCCAGCCGCGTCATTGTCGGCTGGGTTAGCGTGACTAATAAAGACCGTTTGACGGCTAGGTTCGGACATATTTTTGAGAGTCTACAAATGTAGACGGACGACGACGTTCAAATGCATCGGCAAGCAAGACTTTGGCTTAGAGTTCGAATCTCGTCTGGTTGTCGCAGATTTTGAACCTGAGCAAAATCGCGTTTTGAACCTAAAGGATGATGGTACTCCGGACGGGATTTGAACCCGCGATCTTCGCCGTGAGAGGGCGATGTCCTAAACCGCTAGACGACCGGAGCGCGTAACGAGAAGAGATTGTACCCGATGGCGTTTCGGCCTTCAACTCTTGAAAAATGGGGAACCCACTAGACCTACGGGACCGTATCGTTCATCGGAGAGTGATCTCCAAAAAACGGGGGTCTGCCCCTCCGTCAAGCCGCCTCGTGAGGTCCTTGTGGCCTCCGGGGCTTCAGAATAGAGGCATGTCAATTTCTCTTCGGTGGATTGAATGGGGGTCTGACGACTACGAGCAGATGCTCCAACTCCGCGATGACGTTCTTCGGCGTCCTCTGGGGATGATCTTGGACCGATCCAAGCTCCAAGACGAGATCAGCTGCCAACTTCTCACCGCTTGGGATGGAGACAAGATTGTGGGCACGATGATTCTTAGCGATGATCGAAACGGAATTGCCCGGATGCGGGCGGTCGCGGTGAAGCAATCGAGCCAAGGAAGTGGAGTTGGGGCGATGATGGTCAAAGAGTTCGAGCGTCGGGCGGTTGAGCTCGGCTTCACTCAAAGTTTCGCTCACGCGAGGGTAGTCGCACTGCCGTTTTACTTCCGTCTCGGATATCGGGCTGAAGGAGACGCATTTGAAGAAGTGACAATTGCACACCAGAAGGTCCGCAAACTCCTCGAAATCTCGTAGAATGTTCGCAAGATGATGACGTTGGTGGTCGGATTGGCCCTCGGGATTGCAGGCGATACGCTCGAGACAGACGCGAAAGTTGTAGAAGTCAACGAACGTGGCTTCGTTCTGTCTGTTGGATCAGAAAAGCTCGCCGCCCAAGACGATTCGAGAACTCGGTTCTGGTCAATGAAGAAGCCAGGTGCGAGAGAAGCATTTCCAGTCGGGTTCACCGTTCATGTTCGGCTGAAGACTGATGGTGCACCGACCGTTATTCGTGAGATGTCGGACTTAGATTCAGCGCGTTGGCTCGAAAAGATCCGCCACAGCGTCGTCGCAGGCACGATTAAGAAGATCGAACCGAAGCGCCTGATCGTCGGTCTGGACGATGGGTCCGAGTTCAGCTATGTCGTGTCCGACAAGACCAAATTTCTCGCGAGTGGCGAACCGACTCGGCTCATCGAACTTAAAGAAGGCGCTCACGTTTACGTCAAAGCGCAGCTCCAATCGAACCTTGACACCAAGGCGACGGAGGTGAACAACCGCCTGATCGCGGTCAAGGACTCGGGCAAGAAGGAAAAGAAGAAGCCACCGCTGAAGACGCTAAAACTCGCTCCCGCAGGCAAGATTTCCGGGGTGATTCAGCTGCCGGCCGTGGACTTCGGCATGTTCGATATGGTGTGCCAGGGCACACTCGTTCACATAACTTTCACGCCAAAGACCGTGATCACGTTGATGGGCAAGCTGACGAATGCGAAGTCGATTGTTCCAGATCTACGCGTGGTCGTCACCTACGAGCGTGACAAATATGGACGGCTCGTCGCGAGTAAGGTCGAGCTACTCGGTGGCAATGTGAAGGGCTGACCAGGAACAACTCAGCGGAGAAGGGGCGTAACATGGTGGAACAACACTATGCTATCCATGCTAATCGCCCCAGCAATGCTCCTCCAGATTGAACGAGGGGCCGAATTGCCCCGACGTGGCGCTCTCGGTGGCCAATTCTCGAACCTCACCGCTGAGGCGCGCAAGTCGCTCGCCCTCCCTCCTGGCCCTGGCATCAAATTGGACCGCGTGATTGCTGGCCAAACAATGGAAAGGGCAGGAGCACGAGCGGGGGACATCCTTCTGGAGCTTAACGGCAAGCCGATTTCTGCCTCTTCGGATGTCGCCCCCTCACTCACTAAGGTCTTCGCGGGTGCCGAGATCAATCTCAAGCTTTTGCGGGAGGGGAAGGAAATACTTCTCAAAGCAAAGCTTGTCGAAAGACCTCGCCAAAAGGAGGATGGGTTCAAGGTTGTCTACGACCAAGTGGTGAGCAAAGGCAAGCGGATTCGAGTGATCTCAACCTATCCTGCAGACGGCAAGGCATATCCCACGGTCTTTTTTATTGGTGGGATTGGCGCTTATAGTCTTGACGGGGACTTCACCGGAATCGCCTACGGCAATGTTCTCGGACCGATTGCCAAAGCTGGATATGCAACCGTGCGCATCGACAAACCCGGTTTAGGCGACAGCGAGGGACCAGGTTATACCGACCTTGCATTTGGCGATGAACTTGATGCCTACATCCAAGCCATGAACCTCGCGAAGACCTTCAGGTGGGTCGACAAGACGAAGATCGCCATCTTTGGCCATAGCATGGGTGGCGTCTTCGGACCGTTGACCGCAGAAAAATCTCCAGTCGCGGCGATAGCGGTTTCTGGCACGATCTCCAAAACCTGGACCGAATATTGGGTGGAGAACACACGACGGCAATCGAAGCTCGGCGGCGCGACTGCGGCCCAACTTGATAAGCAAGCTCGGGATATTTCGGCGCTTTGCCACTACATGTTTCATCTGGGTATGTCTCCGGCTCAGATCAAAAAAGAACGCCCCGAGCTCGCCAGCGTTGTTGACGGTAGCACACCGGATGGAAAGACGATGTCTGGCGTTGGCATCCCATTCTTCCAAGAGCTTGCGCGAACAGACCTTGGCGGAACGTGGGAGAAGATCGATGCTAAAGTGCTGGCGCTTTGGGGAGAGAGCGAGTTCATTTCGACCCGTTACGACCATGAGTTCATTGCCGAAATTGTGAATCGAAAGCACCCAGGCTGGGGCGAGTTTAAGCCGCTCCCAGAAAGCGACCATGCTTGGTTTAAGGTAAAAGACGCCGCTGAAAGCCAAGCAAAGTGGGGCAGAGGTGCCCCTTTCAATCCGAGCATCATTGATGCTCTGCTGGACTGGCTAAAAAGGGTACTGGGCTAACGGGTCGCGATAGCTTTCGAAGATGTCGTCCGAGAAGCAGATCACTCGGACCTCCTCGATCGAAGGCGCAGTGTCTAAGAAGGTGAGGATCTCCTTCGTTGCGACGTAGGCTGCTTCGTCAATCGGATAGCCGAATATCCCGCAGCTAATCGCGGGAAAGGCGATTGAGGTCACCCCGTTCTGGACTGCGACCTCAAGGCAATGGCGGTAGCAAGAAGCGAGTGCAGCCTGTTCTCCCCGGCTCCCGCCATGGTAGACCGGGCCAACGGTATGGATAATCCACTTTGACGGGAGTTTGAAGGCAGGCGTGATCTTTGCGTCACCTTTCTTACATCCGCCGAGCTTGGCGCACGCGATTCGTAGGTGGAAACCGGCGGCGAGATGAATCGCTCCGTCAACCCCACCGCCTCCGAGGAGTGTTTCGTTTGCAGCATTCACGATCGCATCACCCGCATACAGGGTGATGTCGCCCAGTTCCACAGTCAGTCGGCCGTTCTGAATCATCTCTTTTCGCTTCGTTTAGCGAGCACGCGTTCG
>JBBRHU010000302.1:0-4549 GCA_038222255.1 Fimbriimonadales bacterium
TGCTCCATCACCTGAACTACGACCTTGTCGCCAAGAGGTGTAAGATTTGCCATGCTTTGTTTCTCCTTTCATTTGAGCTTGCAACTGGATTAGCAGTCGCGCGCTCTGACTGCTAAAAGATACCTTGTCGGGCAAGGGTGCGGTCAAGAATTGTTGGCACTTTGGGCCTGCGAGTGCTAAAGACTCAGTTGCCAAAGAAGTGGCTGAGGAAGTTCACAAACACTGCCCCAACATAGGCCAGCGTTGTCATGTACACAAACATGACAATCGGCCATTTCCAAGTGTTTGTTTCCCTCCGAACGGTCGCCAAGGTCGAGAAGCACTGCGCACATAGTGCGAAAAAGACCATCAACCCGACGGCGGTCCAGGGGGTGAAGAGCGGCTTGCCATCTGGCCACTTTGCCTGCGACATCGCATCGGCGAGGTCTTTCGAGGGGTCAGTGACATCCTTTCCTTGAGCAAATAGAATTCCGAGCGAGGGGACGACCGTCTCTCGCGCTGGAAAAGCAGCAAGGATTGATGTCGTTATTCTCCAGTCAAAGCCAGCAGGAAGGAACGCAGGCTCGATCGCTCGACCGAATCGACCCAGATAAGATTGGGCACGTTGCTCCTCGTCGAGGTGATTTGATATTTCATTAGCAGTTGCCTCAGGATGACTCGCGACGTACGTCGAAGACTTCTCTCGCACCTGCGCCGGCGTGTATTGGGGGAAGTAGACCAGTGCCCAGATCGCAATCGACATGAAGACGATCACGGTTCCGGCAGTTTTTACAAATATTCTGCCCCTCGTGAACATCGAAATCCAGACATCGCGCCACTTCGGCCATTGGTAGGGTGGAAGTTCGAGCACGAAGGGTAGTCGCTTCCCCTTCAAGATCTTTCGATTGAAGAAGAAGACCACCGGTATCGCGACGAAGAGCCCAAGCAAGTGCATCGCGAACAAGGTGAAACCAGCCCACCCAGGTCCAAATTTAGGCTGGATGAATGCGGAGATGAGCAGCAAATAGACCGGGAGTCGCGCACTACAAGACATCAATGGAGCGACCATGATCGTGGCCAATCGGCTCTTTTGATCCGGCATAACTCGCGCTGCCATGATTCCGGGAATCGCACAGGCATAGCTTGAGAGGAGCGGAATGAAGGCCCGACCGTTCAGTCCGCACCAGCCCAAAAGTCGATCCATAAGAAACGCCGCACGGGCGAGGTATCCCGTTCCTTCCAAGATGGCAATGAAGAAGAAGAGAATCAAGATCTGTGGCAGGAACTTGAGCACGCCGCCTACCCCTGCGATCAGTCCGTCTAACACGAGAGACTGGAGCCAAGGAGTGCCCGCAAGTTTCGGCCCTAAGAAGTCTTTGCAGCGATCGAACACCCATTCGATGCCGTTCATCAACGGATTGGCGAACGTGTAGATCGATTGAAACACCAAGTACATCACCGCGCCGAACACGATCAGCCCGAAGACTCTATGGGTCAAGATGCGGTCAATCTTATCTGTGAGGGAAATCCGGCTAAACCCAGGCTCTTGGCTTACGCACTCGCGCTCAACCATCCCGGACCAGGTGTACCGTGCAGCCACTTCGTGCGAAGTGGGTTCGGTTTCGATTTGGACTCGCTCGCTTGCGAGGCGTATCAGCTCACCAAGTTCAGGGAAATCCTCAGCGTAGGTTCGCATCAACTGCGGGTTCGTTTTTAGGAGCTTCCGCAGTTCGGAGGTGTTGTAGTCGAGTCCTTGCCTGGCGAGTCTTTCTCTGAGGGCCTCAAGGCTCTCGGTGGTCTCACTCGGCAAATGGTCTGGATTTGGAATTCGCGGTGAGGCGAGGTTTCTGTCGATTTCCCTTCGCAGTTCATCGAGACCCTCGTCTTTGTGGCCGATGACGGCAACGACATCCGAGTCTAAAAATGACGACAATCGTTGCAGATCTACCTGCTTGCCCGACGCCTTCAGCCGGTCAGTCATCGTAAGGACGACGAGCGTGGGAAGTCGCGTTTCGACGATCTGAGAGTAGAGGTAGAGGTTCCGTTCGAGGTTGGTGCCGTCAATCACGACTACCAGTAGGTCTGGGAGCCTTCCTTCCTGGACACCCTCAATCACGGCAGCGGCGACGTGTTCGTCTTCTGAGACCGGCCGGAGGCTGTAGAGGCCGGGCACGTCAACGCAGTCAACAAGACCGCTCTGCAGATGAAGCAACCCGGTCACTTTTTCAACGGTGACACCCGGGTAGTTTCCGACCTTTTGGGTCGATCCGGTCAGGGCGTTAAAGAGCGTGGTCTTACCAGCGTTCGGATTTCCGACAAGCGCGACTAATCGATGACTACTCAACGAAATTCAGCGAGATTACAGCGTCTCAACCTCGAAGCCTTCAGTCTCTCGCTTTCGCAAGCAGAGTCTATAACCTCGAAGATCAATTTCGATAGGATCGCCGAATGGGGCAACTTTGACGACTCGAAACATGGTTCCTTCGGTCAAGCCCATTTCTTGAAGGCGATGTGCTTCTGGTGTTCGGGACGTGATCTGCTTCACGACCGCCTGGTCACCTTTTTTGAGTTCGGCGAATGCAATGACTGCGCTCATAACCTTCTTTATTCAACTTACCAGATTGTATCGACGCCCCTTGGGGACTCAACAACCTTACTTGCTTGCTCGGACGACCTCAAAGAATTGAGGGTTCACCTTCGCATTCACTAATAGGACGGAATCCCAAGTGCTTACGATTTCAAAAGTTTCTTGTGTCGCCTCAGGAAACTTCATTTTCTGTCGGGTGACGTAGCGAATCAGGTCTCCGTCGTCGGTGATATAGAGTTCAAAAGTGCCCGAAGCGGGTTGACCGTAGATGCCGATGTAGTCACCACCGATCTTGTTCACCTGCACATCGTTTATCTTCACCTTGCCATAGTTGCCGAACTTTGCCCATTGGCCAGCAAGTTCCCGGAGATCATCTGTTCGGCCGATGACAACGTCAAGCGCGAGGTTTCGATCGCCTAGGCTCTTTCGTGCCGCGACGTAAATGTCTTGGTTCGTGAGGCGGATATCTCGCTGAACCTTGAGGTCAATAACCTCATCCTTCACGTGGACATTCTCGACAAAACGGGGAGGATTGATCCCGACCGGCAGCCCCTCGGGGCGATCGTAGGAGAATTGATTTCCGTCGCTTGTGACGAGCCACATCTTCGGCTGAGACCCGCTCTTGCTCTGCTTGATGTAGAGCTTTGCTGGCTTGGCGTATTGAACTTCGGTGTCAATTGTAACGCTTGCTTGTCCTGCCGTTTGAGTCAAGCGGATTTTGCCGAGCATTGTTTCCGCACCCGCATATTTTGCAAACATCTTCGTGATGAGCGAGGATGGAGACTGAACTTGGGCAGGTGTAGCGGCCTGGGACAGAAGGATGGATAACGTTAGGGCGATCATAGCTGATCCTTTTTCCAAATCACATCTTCAACTCCGGCAGAAGCGTTAGCCTTCCGCGCCGCAGCAAAGAACCAATCAGACAGACGGTTGAGGAAGCGGAGGAGTTCTCCTCGAATCTCTTCGGTCTCATTTAAGACTAAGACGTCTCGTTCGACTCGTCGCCCGACGCTTCGGCAAAGGTGCAACGAGGCCGCGAGAGGAGACCCTCCGGGAAGAATAAAATTTCGCAGTTCTGGAAGCCCGTCCCACATCACGTCGATGCTGTCTTCCAATAGGGTGACATGTTTTTCGGTGACAGATGAGAGCGTTATTTTGCCATCGATGGGACAAGCGATCTCGGAGCCGACATCGAAAAGCCAGTTCTGGATCAGTTCGAGCATGGGTAGTTCTCGTGTCAAATCCTGAATGCGGGCGAGTCCAACGACGGCGTTGAGCTCATCGACGGCGCCGATGGCGGTGATTCGGGCATCCGTCTTGAGAACCCTCTGCCCGCCCACCAGGCCAGTCATGCCGGTGTCGCCCGTTTTAGAGTAGATCCTCACTTGATCTCCTTACGAACAAGGCGAAAGAAGGTTGGCAAGTTCTTCACCTTTCCGATCTTCGATGGGTCTTGGATCAATCGCCAGAGCCATTCGAGTCGTGCACGCTGCATGAAGACGGGTGCGCGCTTGATCATTCCGGAATGCACGTCGAATGATCCACCAACCCCCATTGCAATTTTCGCGCCGATGATCAACTCAGTTTTTCGGATGAATATCTCCTGTCGGGGCATACCCATCGCAACCAGAAGGATGTCAGGCGAGGTGGTGGCGATCTCTGCGGCTACGATTTCGTCCTGATCCGCCTTAAAGAACCCATTGCGGGATCCAACGATTTTGCAGCCTGGGTATTTGGCAGAGAGATTGTTGGCGGCGGCGGCGGCAACGCCTTCGGCAGCACCTAAAAAGAAGATTCGAGCTCCGGTTTCCGCACTTATCTCACAGAGTCTTTCAACGAGCACGACTCCACTCACCGGTGACTTCAAAGCCGCCCCAAGTTTCTGAGCTGCCCAAATGACGCCACTCCCATCAGGAGTGACAAGCGACGCCGTGTCGTAGAGTTCCATCACGACCGGATTCTCTCTCGCCAGCATGATCCCGG
>JBBRHU010000303.1:0-4532 GCA_038222255.1 Fimbriimonadales bacterium
GTGCATGGTATGGTTCGCAATCTCGTGGCCAGCCTTGGGTAGGTAGATCTCCCACTCGTTCCGGTGCGTGGGGTAGTCGTCTCGCCCAGGATTGATAAAGAACGTAGCGCGAATGCCTCGACTGTTGAGCAATGGAACCGCATTCTGCAACTGACTCACCATCGCGTCATCAAATTGTAGAGAGACTGCGGCGATTGCTCCACCGAAAAATCTGCAGACACGTGGTTCACCGAACAGGTCAGCTGTCATGTTGATTGAAACTAAAGCGAGCGAGATAGTCAGGGCAAGCATCGGTGATTCCTCAGATGAGAGGGTTACCTCATTTTCGGCCTGAACTCGCCAGTCGAGACATAGGCACGCAAATTTGCTTCTGCCTGGCGAATGAAGTCAAGTTTCTTCTCCGGCGAAGTTGGGTTGCCTGGACGGATAACATCGTTGACGAGGAGCAGAGTTCGCGCCGCGACCAGCGTTTCGAACTGCGCGAAAGTGAGTCCGTGTTCGGCGGGAGAAGTTCCGAACCCTTGCCAAAAAGACGCCTCGAACCGGGGATCATGCAGCTCCGACCGGTAGTACCACATCGTGATTGCCGGGTCCATAATCGGCCACGAAATCATTGCATCGTCAAAATCAAAAACAGAAAGTTGTCCTTGGCCGAATTTGATGTTGTGAAGGTGGAGATCGACGTGGAGGGGAATCTTCGGGGTTTGTGCTAGAACTGCAAAGACCTCTCGGACTCGATCTGCGCACTCCTCAAAAAGCGCTAAGTCAACATGCGCTGCGTCCAGTCGGTATTGATCGCCGTAGTACGGTTCAGTGAGCACCGGAAACGCTCCGAGAAAATCTCGCGCGAGCACGTGTAGTTCGCTCGTAGCTCGGCCGAGCGAAAACATGATCTCGGCAGTTGGTTCATCTCCTACGGTTCGGTGGGGTAGCCACTCGTAAAGCACTGCGAAAACAGGATCTTCAATCTCCGAGTCGCTCAAAGTGCTGACGAAGGAACCGTCAAGCTTTGAAATCGGGACTGCAACTTTGAATGTCTGCGCGGTCGCTAGGTGCTGGACGAAGGCGATTTCCGCGAGAACCTTCGACTCTGGGTGCGATGAAGCAGTGTTGACTCGTAGTGCGAAGCGTCTCTTGTCGCAGTCGACTCGAAACGTCGTATTGTAAGCTTCGCTGACTAGATGGAGCCGAACATTCTCCAGCCCCCACTCCGAACCTAGGACGACCCGTATTCGTTCAGCACGTGACCGAGCAGAGAGAGTAGCAAACGGCCTCCTCGCAGCTATTTGAGCTTTGGATACCATTTCTTCGCCTGATCAAGCGCCCAACCTGGCGACTTTGTCGTGTGGCAAAGGTTGCAGCTATTGGGGTCCTTCTTGCCGATTGAAACCGCCGGAGAAACGAAGTTAAAGGTGTGATCGCGAGATTCGGCGCCTACCGAGTTCTCGCCTGTCCTTGGCATGTGACAGTTGATACACTGGCTACCCGTGCTCGTCTCGGAATGGTGGGTGTGCTCAGAAACTGACTTGTAGTTCGGCCCAACGGTTTTGCCGGGACCGTGGCAGGTGAGGCAGAGAGCATTGGTCGATGCCGACTTCATTGTCATCGAAGTGTGCTTCGACCCGTGAGCATCGTGGCAGCTAGAGCACTGCAGCCCGTTCGCATGCATGATGCTGTGAGAAAATGTGTTGCCCTGCACCCTGTTCTTGTGCGCAGTTCCGTTGCCCCAGAACTCAGAAGTTTGCTTGCCAGCCTCGGGTTCGAATCCCTTCCAGAAGTCCGAGAGCGTTTTTCCGGGCTGGAACCCAACGGCCCAGGCATAGGTTTCGCCAGCAGGACGCCCGGCTTGATGACATGACAGGCACACTTCGATCGACCTTTCGGTGGAAAGTCTTGCCGGGTTGACGATGTTCGAAGCGGACGGCTTCGTGACGTGTGCCTTGCCAGGCCCGTGACAACTTTCGCAAGTGATGTTTTGCTCAGTCCACGATTGCGTCTTGATGCTAACGCCGGTGCTGTGACATCCTGCGCAGAGAGTAAAATTTGATCGGGTCTTCCAGTCTGGATGTTGGGGATACCACCAATCAGATTTTCCGGTATAAGCCTGCCATTTCCGTTCTGCGATGCTCCACTGAGCCGGGTAAACCACCTCCTGGCCTTTCACCTCGCCGATGAATCGTTGCTTCCATCGGTGCCCGATGACCCACTTGACGTCCTTCAGTTCAAAGGGTCGATTTGGATCAGGCTTGCTGAAGTCGGCAAGGATCGTCTTGCCCGGCCCTTCGGCAACCGCTGGACGGATCATTTTGTTGTGCCCGCTTCCTTTCCAGCTGTTGTAGTAGTCCTGGTGGCAACTTGCGCAGGTTTGAGAACCTGCATATTGCTTCTGATCAATCCCCTGAAGTTCTTGCGTTTGCTCAGCTGTCTGGCTGTCTGCCAGAAAGTAGGAGCCTGTGAGAATGCAAAGTGAGGTCAAAAGCAGTAACAGTTTCATTGGATCCTAGATGAGGTCAGCAGTTGATTTTCATTAGACCACAAAGCGGTTGCCGTCACTTCTTATCGTCCAACTTTGGCCAGGAGGTGGGATAGTACGCCCAATGCATCTCTCGGTTAATGAACTTTGCTGACTTCACATTGATTCGAAAGTTGGAGTCATTGTCGTCCGTCAGGATTTGCCGGAAGGGAATGGCAACTCCCTCGATTGTCTGATATTCAGCGTAGCGCTCGATAAAGGAACCTGGGACCTCTCGTCGCAACGGGAGGTAGCGTGACTTGGAGATGAAGTCCACCCGGTACTCTTTGTCGGCCCAGGTCGTTTTGACGACGTACACCGGCTCCTTTTCGAAGATTGTTTCGCCAACAATTTCCACCCTCGCTCCAACAGGCAGACCAGCCGACTCGTTAGCGTAGCCCGCAACAAGCCACGGGCGCGACCCGGCGGTGGAAGGCGCCTCCTCCTTGCGATACGTATTCGCGTTGAAAAATGTCATTTGCGGGCGGGTGCCCTGATGCATGTAGCAAATCGCTCTTGAATCGGAAGCCAACTTTCCGAATACGGCGAAACGATTTGTCGCCTCGCGATACATCAGCCCGTCAACCCCGAGGCCCTCGCTCGCGAAGCTTGCGTTGACGCGGCACTCCAGAGTCTTTCCTCCCGAAGCGCCAATGGCAGCCGCCACCCTTCGATACAGTTCGCGGGGCGTGAAGCCAGGTTTGTAATCCGAGTTGGATCGACGGAACTCGACAGTGCCGCTGGTTCGCGTCAGCTTCACGGCTGCAGCCTCTGCCTTGAAGTCACCGAGGACCTCAAGCGACATCGCCTCGTCGTTAGAATCGGTGCTCTTCCAGTGATTTGAATCCACAGGGCGAAGACGCACAATGCGTCCACAGTCAATGCTGGCCCAAATTTCTGAACCGCTCGTTTGAAGATTCATCAACTGGGTTCCATCTCTGGATACATAGAGCCCAACCGCCTTGGCAATTCGCTTTGAATCGCGCAAATCTCGCTCGCCCACGAGGGAATCTAGGAGGAGTTTGGTGATTGGAATCGTCGCCCCAGCACCGTCATTGTTCGTCAAGATTGCGAAGCCGAGGTGGCGATTTGGAACGAGAACGACACGGGTCTGGTAGCCGGGGAGGTCACCACCGTGCGAGATCACTGGTTCGTGCATTGCCTTGTCGGTCGACCAGCCAAATCCATACCAGGAGTTGCCACTGTAGTCAAACCGGGGCCGGTGTGCCTCCTCCACCATCTCGGCAGAAAGGAGGCGTTTTCCGTTAACTTCGCCCTTATTCAGGTGGAATCGAACCCATTGAGCCATATCTCGTGCGCACGATTGAAGTCCGCCCGCGGCCACGAGCCCAGGATACGGAGCGACGAGGTCAGCTTTGGTTTCTCCTGTAATCGGATCTGTGTAGTATCCGGTGGCTGCCGACTCTGGACTATCCGAAGGGAAGGAGAAGGGGCGGGTCGAAGTCATTCCTAGCGGCTTTGTGATCTTCTCTTCCAAGACCTGCGCCCAAGGCTTTCCGAAGGCGCTTGCGACTGCGAGCCCACCGGTTTCAACCATGATGTTTGAGTACTGTCCACGGTACCGGAAGGGGTAGGTGGGCTCGCCTTTTCCAAGCAGCTTGCTCGCCTCGGTCGCTGAAACATCGCCGAAAAACCACGCGAGGTCCGTTCGTGGGAGGCCGCTTGAGTGGCAAAGCAGATCTGCAAGTGTGAATTGCTGGTCTGCCTCCGTGTCTTTGAGGTGAAAGTAGGGAAGGAGCCGTTTCGGACTCTCGTCGAGTCGAAGCAAGCCCTGCTCCGCTGCCATGCACATCGTGATCCCGCAGAATGCTTTGGAGGTCGAAGCGATGTGGGTGATGGTCTCCGGGGTGAAGGGGAGCTTCTTCCCGACGTCTCTCAGTCCGAAGCCTTTGATGTATGCGATCTTATCGTCTTTGATGACGACAATCGAGAACCCGGGAACCTTGGTTTTGGCCAAGATATCTCTGAACTTCGACTCTAGCCCTTGGATAACCGAGGC
>JBBRHU010000304.1:0-4531 GCA_038222255.1 Fimbriimonadales bacterium
GATCGCCCGATATCCGAGCTCACGAAGAGCCCAAACGCAGTGAACACAGGAGTAGTCGAACTCGATTCCCTGACCGATGCGAATCGGTCCAGAACCTAACACAAGCACAGTGGGCTTCATCTAAAAGTTAATTGTGTCGCATTCTGCGAACCGGGGGCGGGCTTATTCGCCGCCCGGGTTCAGAACTTTGACGTCGGGGTGGTTCCAGTTGATGACGATGACCGAATAATCGTGTGGCTCTCCACGTCGCTTTTCAATCTTGAGGGCGCCGTAGTCGGCAAGGTTTGTGACAATCGCCTTGCGCTCGTATTCGGCAAGATGTTGAAGCACCTGGCGCAGCTTGTTGAGGAACGGCGTGAACCAAACCTCGGGCTTGTCGCCGTAGTTTTGCAACAAGATCTCTAGCGCGATGATCATGTTTTTATCACTAATCGCCATGACCCGCTCGAACTTAACCGAAGTGATCGGCACCGGCGGGCGGAGCTTTTGAGCTTCGATCTTTTCGTGACGAACATCATCGACTCTCTGTTGGCCAACCTCAAGTTCGCTTTGCGTGATCTTCGAGAGCAACTGGGTCGCTTCGATGAAGTTTGCTCCGACATTGATCCTAAGGTCGCCCGAGACGTTACCTTGGAAGGCGACGACCATCACGTTTTTCGCGTGCTTCTTCAGATGCTGAATCACCGGGATGTAGTCTCGATCGCCAGCAACAAAAACAAAAGTGTTGATCTCGGGTCGGGTGTACAGGGTTTCGAGAACATCAATGCAGAGCCGCATGTCGGCCGCGTTCTTGTGCTCCGTACCGAGCACGTTGTGGCTCTCAATCCCGATGAGATACATCTGCCCCTGGGCGTTCACTTCGAGCTGCTCAAAGTCGGCGTAGGCGTGGCGGATGATACAGTTCTGTCCTCTTTCGGTCGAAAGATTTTCGATCAGGCTTCGAATCAGTTCGAGCGACACATCTTGGGTTCTTTCCGAATCGACGAGACGAGGTCTGAGGTGAAAGTAGACATTCTCGTAGTCGATGAATACAGCAGAATAGTTATTCATAATTCTTCCCCGAACACAAAAAAGAGCCCCACGAGCCTCCTAGAGACTCGCGGACCGAAAGTCATTTCGACATTTGGCGGGCTATGGGCGAAGAGAGCGTTCTGGTCGTGGACCTCTTGTTTGGGTTCTTACCTTCTATATACGCATATTTGGGCACTCATAAGCGAGCGTTGGACCCAATGAAATCAAACGCTTTAGCGGAGATGTGCGAGGACGGCCTCGCCTACGTGGTTCATGCCTTCAAGATCGCCGACAGCTCCGGTTCGCGGGGAACCCAAAGCACAGAACGGCACGAATTCTCGACTGTGATCAGTCGAAGTTGAGGTCGGGTCGTTCCCGTGGTCGGCGGTTAAGATGAGCAGATCGTCTGCGTGGAGGTTCCCAATGATTTCCGCGAGGACGCCATCAAATGCCTCAAGTGCTTTACCAAATCCGGTGGGGTCATTTCGGTGGCCATAGAGCATGTCGAAGTCTTCGAAGTTTGCGAAGATGAACTTCGCATCAGAAGCGAGCGCCTCTCGCATCGCGATGGTATGTTCGGCGTTGCTCTGGGTTCGACGGAATGGACGGAAGCCTCGACCGCCGAACAGTTCTGGAATCACACCAATGCCAAAGACATCCCCAATCTGGTCCACGATATTCGGTGGAGCCACGACCGGGAAGTCCTTTCTGCGCTCGGTGCGCTTAAATCCGCTCGTGGCGTCTCCCTCAAAAGGTCGAGCGATGACCCGCTGGACGTTATTCGGGGCCACACATATCTCGCGTGCAATCTCGCAGAAGCGATAGAGTTCGTGGATGGGGATCACGCTTTCGTGACAGGCAAGCTGAAACACACTGTCCGCACTCGTGTAGAGAATCGGCGAACCTGTTCGCACATACTCCGGCCCAAGTTCGGCGATAATCGCCGTGCCGCTAGCCGCGCAGTTTCCGATCACCTTCCGGCCGATCCTATCCTCGAAAGCGCTCACCAGATCTTTAGGAAATCCGTCGGGGTATGTCGGGAAGGGATGTTCGGTGATGATCCCCATCAGCTCCCAGTGGCCGGTGACCGAGTCCTTCCCCATCGACCTCTCACGCATTCGTCCCCAAGCCCAGTCTGCGCTCGGTTGAGTCCCCTCGATTCCCGCCGCTGCGAAGAGTCCGGCGGCGGCGAGCGTCGGTGCATTCAGCCCGTTGCAGGCTTCCCAAACGTGCTTGAGCGTCGAAGGGTGGTCGTAATCGTTGAAAAGCGCAGCATCCGGCGCTTCCCCCACGCCGCAGCCGTCCAGAACAATCACAATCGCACGCTTCATGGTTTTGATTATGGGGGTTTGTTGCGTTGCGGGCTTTTACATAATATGGATGTGATGGAGCACATTCCACGACTCGCACTCAAGGTCGCCGACGAGGCTTTCCTCCTCGTCGCGATGCTCCACCGGCAGCACCCGAGTCGCGAAGACTTCTCTGTCTCAGAGATTCTCGATCTGGGACGCCAGCTGAAAATTGCAGGCGAGCTTAGGCCAGGGGTCGCGACTCATGTTCGACAACACTGCGTCGCCAACCTTCCGGCGAGCTCAGGAAACTACCGGATGCTCTTTGAAACTGCCAAGGCGAGGCGACGATTGCTCCTCCCCGGAGACAAAGTTCATCCTTCCCGGAAGGGAAAGATCTGGCCCGACTCAGCCGACGTTCCCACAGAATTCAGCGATCTGATCGAATTAGCAAGAGCACCGTTTGTTCTCAAACCGTGGTCTGCAGCTTCACCAAACGACCTTCTGTCCTTACGTGGGGTCGGGATGCACCTGGGCAGAGAAGCCGATCCTGACCAGTACCTCCGGGAGCTAAGGTTGTAGAAGCAATAAAGAGATCTGGATTTTCGACAGGGAGTAGTCAGTCGGACAGCGATCGCTACACTTTTAGATAAATCGTAGCAAAACATACCGATTTAGCCAAAAGTGTGATAGAGTTCACTATGCTAAACGGTTTTGTTTCCTACGCCCATAAAGACGAACTTGACATGATTGCCCTCGTCGAGCCTCTCTCGGTTGCTTTGCGAGTCAATAGGATCAAGAAAGCAAGACTCTGGGATGATCGACAGCTTTTGGTCGGTCTAAATTATTGGGTTCAGCTCGCCGAGAGGCTTGAGGAATCCGACTTCGGATATATGCTTTTATCTCGTAACTTTCTAGCCTCAGAAGTTTGCAGTCAAACAGAGCTCAAGCATTTCCTTGAAGAACATAAGCAAATCATCCCCGTCGCACTAGGGCATATCAACTTTGACGAAATGGACCTTGGAGAACTTCAGCACATTCAGTGCTTCTTCCTGAGGCTACCGGGTCAAAAACCGCGTGCCTGGATTGACTGCGATACTCGACTGCTGCAAGAGCACTTCGTGGATCAGCTTCTCACGAAGAGCCTCCAGGTGTTTCAATGAACCAGGTGCCTAGGAGATATCTCGTCAGCACTCTGTTGCCAGAGATAGAAGCGAGAACAAAGAGCAAAGTCTTGCTCCTCGGGTTGAAAACCATTATCGAGCTCCTCGACGATGAAACGGAGACGGCGAACTACGGGAAGGTTCTCGAGGCGTTGTATGACCGTGCGGATAAGACCGCTCAGGCAAACTTTAGAAATCTCAAGTCGGATCTGAGCAAGATCACTTCAACCATTCCAGGAAATCATCTCGAAATTCTCGTTAGTCGCCAACACGGTTCAGCGGAGTCCAAGGAAGTTTCGTTCCAAGCGGATGGGGTCAGATTGCATGCCCTGCAGAGTGAGGAACTGAAGAGCGCTGTCCCTCAATCAGACTTCAACCCGATTCGAGCGATTCAATCGACAACCGAGAACATAAAAGAAGATAGCCAGATCCGCGTAGCGGTTGTCTACTCTGCGAAGGACTCAGCCATTGGTTCCGAGATCGTAGCGCATTTTCAAACAAACATTCGACGGGCAAACAGCAAAGTCGTAGTCTGGCTAGATGAACATGATCCGGCGAGTCAGAACAGGAATGAATGGAGAGACCAGCTTTTCAGCTGCGACCGCATCATTTCCATTATCACACCAGACTTCCTTGAGTCAAACACTTTTTCTGCTATGAAGGAAGTCCCGCGAAAGCAGAGAATTGTCATTCAGGGCTCTCACTTCAACCCAGACCAACTGGACATGAAGTGGATTGAAAGTGGAGAAATGATTCGCTTGACCTTGGGCTTAAGCTCAGCATCAAAGGAGGAGAGCTTTCTCGTTGAATCCGTGATCCACAACATTCTCACGCAAATCTACCTAGAGGAGAGCGAATGTTCGACTGACCTTACCTTCACGAATTTCCGACCTCAGACGCCGCGTGCGTCGAGAGTAGAAGGGAGGGCAGCACATTCAGACCATATTCCATCGAGTACCGATGACCTGGAAAAGCTGATGAACCTCCAACCTCAAGGGGTGAACGCGCTGGAAGACTTGTTCCAGTGGGCCCGCGACCCCCAGGGATCTACGAATGGCGTAGTTCTGG
>JBBRHU010000305.1:0-4503 GCA_038222255.1 Fimbriimonadales bacterium
TGAGATCACCGCGCGCGGAAAGTTCGGCGATGCTATGCGATTTGTTCGGTCACTTGACAACTTCCCAAAGATTGTTGCTACCCGTGGAGTTACGATGTCGCCAAAGTCGAACCCCAAGGGACCGAAGCTATTGGATATCACGCTTGAGGTTCGAACATTCATGTTCCCAGAACCTCAAAAGAAGCCCGAGGCAGCAAAAACGACCATGTTGAACCCCAAGGATGGACGCCATGATGGATGAAAAAAAGAAGGTGGCGGTAGTAGGAGTACTTTTTGTGCTCGTCCTCGGCATCGGAGCCTTTCAATTTACTGGTGGTTCAGAACCACCTCCAGTTGCCAAGAAAGTGGACGACAAGAAAGCTGAGCTTGCGAAGGAAGAAGAGGCTAAGAAGCCAAAGAATCCGACGCTCGCTTTCGACCTGTCGTCTCGCGATCCGTTTGAGGCTCCAGAGCCTCCAAAGATCGTGCCGCCGGCCCCGCCTGCAGATCCTGTCAAGCAGAAGCCGATTCGAAACGAGGGCACAACCCCGTTTCCTCCGACAGACTTCCAGCGAATACCGCCCCCGCTTCCTGGAAGGCTGTCGACAAACCCAGCACCGCCAGCCACCGAGGAGCCGAAGTTCGGCTACACGATTGCGGGCGTGATGCTCGGGAGTGTTCCGATCGTGGTCTTCCGCGATGGAAGCGGCGCTCAACGCTTAGTCCGAGAGGGTGGAGCCCTCGATGGAGATACGAAAGTTTTGTCAATTCAGAAAGGAAAAGTTACAGTCAGCTTTCGCGGCAAACCGCTCGAACTGACAAATGGAGGAAGTGCAAGTGCGAAGTAAAGCTATGGTTGGCGTTTCGCTCGGTCTCACCCTTGGCGTCGGAACAAACGCGGTTGCTCAAACGCTTACAGGCGTCGCAACCGAGAAGACGACAACGGGCACCGAGCTCATCCTGATGGGAGAAAAACTCTCTCGACCGAAGATGTTCCCTGCCCTCACCGGCAATGGAGTTGTCTTCCAATTTGACGGCAGTCTCACAGAGAAGCCGGTGCGAGTCAATCTTGACGACCTCATTCTCAAGAGTTACAGCACGCACTGGTTCTCAGAAAAGCCGATGCGATTTAGCGTTAAGCTGAACTTCTCTAAGCCAATGCAACCCGAAATTCGGGAAGTTGTCGGTGGGTGGAAGGTCTCGTTTAAGGCCCCTGGCGCCGCCGTGCCAGTCTTGCCACGAGTGACGAATCCGTCTGTGGTGAAGCAGCCGATCATCGACCCTAAGCTGTTCAGTCCGACCACGCCTAAGAAAGTGATCACGACCGAGAAACCCGCGGTCATTCTGCCCAAGCCGCTGGCTACCCCGCCCGCAGATCCGCTTGAGCGAAATGTGAATCTCGACTTCACCAACACGGATGTGGTCCAGATCCTCAAAGCCCTTGCGATTCAGGCAGGTGTCAGCATCGTTACTGGATCGGATATCAAGCAGAACATCTCGGTGTCGCTTGACAAGGTCACGGTTGGACAAGCCCTCGACATGGTCACCGCCGTTGCTAATTTGCGCTATCGTAAGGTCGGCAACGCTTACTTGGTGACTTCAAGTGAGAGCTTCAACAACACGATGAGCCGACTCGAAACTCGAGAGCCAAAGATTGAGAGTCGAGTGATTCCGATCTTCAGCGGCGACGCAAAAGAGCTTCGAGCGAGCGCCATTGCACTCTTGAACCAGCAAAAGACTTTTGGCGAATTCCAGATCTTCCTTCCTCGGGAGAACTTCTCAATCGAGAAAACACCGAACGGTCAAAATGGCGCACCGACTACTGACGTCAAGATTCAGCAGGCTCAAGGGGCTGCAGGTGCCGCAGCAGGTGGAGCAGTCGGAGGCGCAGCCTCGGGTAGCTCTACTGGTGAAGGCATTAAGTATTCGGGCCTTCGCGAACAATATCTCGTGTTGATCGGCCCCGTCGCTCACATCGATGAGGTTGCGGAGCGCATCGAGGCGATGGACAAGGCGATTGCAAAGTCGACCGGATTCGAATCTGGAACCGACACGAGTCTTGTCAGCCGAACCTACACCGTGAAGTCAGACAGAGTCAGCGCCGCTGATCTCGTTCAAACCTTGATGAATGAAGGTGAAAACAAGCTCAACGTTGACCTCGTCGCAACTCCCAAGAACTTTGTCAAGCAGGCGATCGTCATGGTCGGTCGTGAGGCGAACGTCAAACGGGCAGAATCGCTCCTAGACCAACTCGACAGTTCGGGCTATGGCAACCAAATTGTCAACTACGATGTGAAGTTCAGCGATCCTCGCGCCCTCCGAGAGGCACTCATTTCAAACATTCCTGGGTTGCGGGCCTCACTCGCTCCAGGCAGTGCTGGTCAACCTGACGTCTTTAGCGAAGGGACGATCAAGAGCCAAGGCAACGACGTTTCGAACAACACGAATAACACCGGAGACAAGGGCGGACAGCAAGGCGCAGCTCAACAGCAGGTCGGCGCCACTCAGCAGACGAAGCAATCTGACGCTGAGCTCGAACAACCGTTCGCCAGCCACGAAAAGTCTGCGGTGCCGATGCGATTGATTCTGAGGGGAACCCAGAAGCAGATCACAGAGGCAACGATGATGCTCGCGACGCTCGACATTGCTCCGAAGCAAGTCGCGATCGAGCTTCGTGTTATGGAGTTGACAAAGGAAGAGGCCTATAAGGCAGGCATCGACTGGAACATCCTCGGCGGTGGCGCCGTTAAGTTCGTTCGGTTGAACAACTCGCAGACCACGCCAGCAAATTCTATTGGAGGCAGCATCAACGGGAAGAACGTCAGTGGTGATGTGGCAGCTTCTCTTGACGCCATCGCGAATAAGACGAACCTTATCACCCGACCGAACATCTTCGGTCAGGATGGTCGCCAAGCTGAAATCTTCGTGGGAGACGTTGTTCGCTACGTTCAATCAATCACGAACAGCCAGAACGGACCGACAATTGTGACCGGTGAAGTGCCGGTTGGAGTTCGCCTTTCGGTTCTGCCAAGAATCGGAGCCGACGGAAATCTTACGATGGAGCTACGACCCCGTGTCAGCATCCTTCGAGGATTCACCGACGTACCCGGCGGCGGACAACTTCCACAAACGAGCAGTCGCTTCTCGCAGAGCACATTCACGATGGCATCGGGAGAGACGATAGCTATCGGAGGCCTTATTCAAGATCAGGACACTCTCGCCGAAAGCGGGATTCCATTCTTGAAGGACATTCCGATCCTTGGTCAGCTGTTCAAGAAAACCACTAAGAACCGAAATCGAACGGAAATCGTGTTCTTCATCACCGCGAAGACAATCGACGGAGTCGTGAGTCGAGAGCAAAAGATGTTCAACGAAGAAGCAGGAAAATTCCTACCGAAGAAGCAGGGAGGCAAAAACTAATGATGAGCAAAAGGAAATGGATGGGGCTCGCCACTTGTGCAATGAGCCTCCTAATCGTCGGCTGCGGAGGAGCGGGGACTAACCCAACCCTCCCGAATCTCTACCGAGGTGGATGGACAGGCTCGTGGGCAAGTCCGAGCCTCAATGAGGCAAGCACAATCACCTTGACGGTGCTTGCGGACGGAAGCTTTACAGGCACAATGGGCCGAAGTGGTGGCCAATCCGGCAACTTCAGCGGCGTCATCAACAGCCAGGGCCGTCTCACCGGAGCTGCAGGGTTTCCCGCAAGCGGAAACTACATCATCGGTGGCACTGTGACCCTCACGAACGGCACTCTGACGGGCTCATTTGCTATCTCCTATCTGGGACAGCAGTACCTGGGAACGTTTAGCGCTGCTGTAGGAAGTGGAGCGTAATGAAAACCAAAATCTTTATCGGCCTCGCCGCACTCGTCGTCGTTGGCTGTGGAGGAGGAGCATCCCCCGCCACGAGCGGATATCCGGATGGGACCGCCGCCGTCAACCTCCCGCTTGGGCCAGGCACCGCAGGCGGACCAACCATGGCCGTGCTGTTGAACGGCGACTCTTGGAGCTATAAGATTTCAGGAACGATCAGCCGTGAGTTCTACGATCTTCTTGCCGTTCGGAAGACCGAAACTGGAAACGTCTCGGGAACGATGGTTCGAACAGTTTCAGCTGCCGTTTATGCGGGAACTCCTTGCCTCAAGGTTGTTGACACGATGAACTACGCCCCAGCGGGTGGAACCCCAGTTGTGCAATCAATGATCCGATACATGACACAGGCGGTAGACAAGTCGCTCATCGTGATTGGATATCGAGATCAGAACACTGATTTCGTCCCGACCTCCTCGACTGCGTTCATCCCCGGAACATTTGTGAACGGCGGCGGCATCGCCAACTCTGGTCGATTTGTCAATGGCGGAGCAAGCCTCCAGGCCGATAAGGATACGGAACAAAGCTTCACCATCACCACCCAGGACCTGATCCCGACGACCGTCGCGACGTCACCGTACACAGCGTGGAAGGCGACGTCCAGTCTTAGCGATGTCACGAATATCTATCCAGTCCCGCGAGTGATGGCAGG
>JBBRHU010000306.1:0-4496 GCA_038222255.1 Fimbriimonadales bacterium
ACAAAGCCTCCATAGCAGTTCATTTGCAGTTTGGAGAGTTCAACTCCAGCGGGATGTGACTGGGCGGCGGTGCCGTACTGCCCGCGTTTTATGGCCTTAAGCGTGTAGGGTGCGTGGGCTGAGATTCCCGAATATGTGAGCAGCTCGGTCCCAATCCGAATAGCGTTGGATCCATCGCGCATTGGCCACGTTCCGTCTTCGCCCAGAAACGAGGGATCGTCAACCGTAATGTCGGTGTCAGTGGCAGTGATTGCACTCCTGAGCTTTGTTCGTAGAACCGTCTGGAGGATCGGGCTTGCGGTAGGAGTGACGTCGGAGTTGCGACCTGGTTGTGCGAACAGGCAGAGAGTGTGCAGACCGTATTTGATTTTGTGCTGGGCAAGCTCACGCGTGTATTGCAGATACGTCCGCTTTCGACCATCGGAGAATCCGACTCTCGGCCCCTGCCAGTGGTCGGCCGGGTTTGCGTAATATTCACCCTGGGCTTCGTCTTGAACGGCGTGCAAGCCAAGGTCATCAGCGTACCCAATCAACCTGTCGTGAGGCCCCGTCCAAGCGATGTCTGTCTTCAACCCGCTAGGGTCGCGAATCCACTTGCCATCCGTCATTAAGTGCGGGAGACGCTCCGCACTCTGAATGTCTTGGATCACGTCAAGACCATCTCGATCTGGGCAGGCGTAGAGCGCGATTCCGGAGCCAATGAAGTCGGCGTCGAAGGGATCGGTTACCTGGTGCCGAGGTCTGGAACCAGGGAAATGCGGCAAGAGAGAGAAGACGTGCGTTTGGGAGATCCGCCGGTTTCGCGAATGGTAAGCCAGGCTCGATCCGAACCCAGGTTCAAGCCTGGCGCCAGTGCCGAAGACCATTTGGAAAAACTCCTCGGGGTGGGAGTAGAATGCCACGTCATTCACGCCGTCGCCGCCGATATTGAACCTCTGGCCTTCCTTGAGCCCTGCAGGAATCGGCCATTTCTGTGGGTCCGGCGAGTGAACGAAGTACTCCATGCCGTAGGCATCTCCGGGAGAAGGGACACCTGCGATTGTGTTGTCGTCGAGACCAAGCATCCCGATCGCCCAGTCCCCGCTGCGAACGACGCCGATAAGGTCGCCAATTCGGCTTGTTACAGTCGTGTTGATCGGTCCCCAGACCACATCGTCAATGTTCCGCCGATTAGTTAGAGAGATGAGTTGGAACCGGAAGTATCTTCCTTTCGACTGAGCTTTGACTCTGGCAACCACACCATTTCGGTATCTCAACTCAAGTTCGTTCGCAGAACTGGACGTGGCCGATTCGGGTGGTATGAGGTCGCTATCTGGCTGCCCGGTCTGGTGAAGGCTCAGTAGGGGTGAAGGGTGACCAGCAGGGCTGTATTCCTTCCCATTCATGCGGGATCGTAACGAGGTAACCCAGCCTCGATCGCTTATTTGGATGCGAGCATCGCGAGTTTGGAGGGTGACATCCCTCGCGAAAGAGATGGGAATCAACACGAGCAAAGAGGCGGCGGCGATCATGGGTTTCGGAAACTCATTCCAATAAGGGTTTCTGCCGAAAACATACGGGGGAGACGATGGTGACAAGGCTCAATTTCACGCCTGATTTGTCAATAATTTGCGCCGTCCCTACGGCTGGTACCACCAAAATTATATCATAGTCATACGGTCGCGTTTGGAGGCTGACACCTACTCATCCGAGTTCAATGTGTGGATTGATGCCCAGAAAAAGTCGAGCGGAATGGGAACGGACAGAGGCAGAGCCGTTCACTTTGAGGCACCTTTCCCTGTTCCTGATCCGGTTTTTTGATGCCTTCCACATTTTAAACGTTGATAAGAGTTGGGATACAGATCGTCGATACGCAAGCTACGACGACTTCGAGGGCATCGAGCTGGCTTCGACGATCCTGATCGACAAGAAAGAACTCGTGCGCTGGAAGCGAACCGGAGGTGACCCGTTCTCCGATGTCGACTTTCTGCTGAAAGAGATTGAGCGTTGGAATAAGTAGAAGTTCAACGGCGTGGCTGGAAGTATCTATCCTCATCGGAGAGATACCTCGAGGCCGTGGACAAGCCACAGGCGAACACTTAGGTTGGGACCGGAAGGACTCATCGTTTCAAGAGGCTTCTATCGGAGAATGCGTCCACCTCGGCAGTTGTAGGAACTTGCATTCTCTGATCAATTGTTTCCAAGTCAATTTTGTGTTGGCCACATCTCTGGCTTCGGCTAGTCGCCTGGGTCGGAAAGTTCAATGTTTATCACAAAAGGTTCGCCGAACCCAAACGGGAAATTACGAACGCAAGGACCAAGGAGCGACTATGCGAGCCGGGGGGCCACTACTTCGATTAGCGATACCAATGGAGATGCGTGCTCACAGTTCACATCAGGAGTAGACATACTAATCTCTGAATAACCTTGTTGGGGCGGCAACCGCAAGTGGGGTTGTCGGGCCTGATGGACTCAGGCGAGCCATTTGTCGAAGTTCTCATTGAGGGAGTAGGTCATTGGGCCAATTTACCAAATACCGACTAGTCGCTAGTCCTCCGCTTTGACCGTTGAATTCCTGCGGTGTGAACTAAGTCTTCTACAACAATACGTAGGTCGTCCTTTATGTCGTCAACATCGTGCCTCCTAGCAAGGTAAGTCCGTGAGTGCGCCGACATATCCGCTCTCTTCTTTATCTTGGGAAGCGCCTCTTTGCATTTTCGATTCAGGTTCCATCCGGTAGGTCCTGAATCCACTCTAAGCAGCTCCTCGGCAAGTTCGCTGAGCATCATGAAGTGTCCATCCCGCTTCGCCCGATCCGCTATGCCTTTAGCCTCAAAACACTCAATGATGAGCGTCTCTACAAGGCGACGCATCATGACCAAACATGCATCGTAACATCCGCGCTCGTAGGCTTCATTCATCTGCTCTGCGATGCGCTCAATGTAGTTCTTCGTTCGAAGAGTGATTGACTGTGCGAGGACACGATGCCCTGTGGCAGGCTCACCTTCCTCAGCGGGTAACACCTGCGTTGATAAAGTGGATCGGATTCCTTGTGCGACATCAAAGGCCCACCCGAATCCGTGTTCTTGAACCTCGAAATCATCCACGGCTAAAGATGTGCTTTCCCATTGACTCAAACACCTTCTCAATCTGCTCGGCGGAGAGATCGGGACTGATATGGATTTGAACGTTCAGGTGAACGGTCGGACCGGCGGATTGGAAAACTGGCTTCGATACTTCCACCTTAGGGACAACCGCGACAAATTCAGAAGTCTGATCCGAGTCGACATCTGCTCGTGGTCGGTCGCGTTTAGGTTCCGACTTTTGTTGTGCTGGCTTCGGCTTGCCATTCGAGTTGGACTGTTGCTTAGGCTTGCTACTCTTCGCAGTGCTCGCCTTTGATGCATCGGCCTCGCTGATCAACGCATACATCGCAGCACATTGGGAGGCCTGGGCTTCTCCGAGGTCGGTCTTCATGAACCAACGCTTGGCATGATCCCGTTCGACCCCCGGACCGGGCGCAACATCCTTCAAGTCCTGCGGATAGACGTCCTCAATCATCTGCTCGCATGCCTGGGCATAGGTGTCGTCCATCCGCCACTGACGGAGGCGGTCCGTGGCTGCAAAATCCTCGGTGACAAGACCAAGGGTCACGAGGTAGTTGAAGATTTTCTTGGCACTGCTGAGAGACATGCCGGGATGCACTTCAAGATAGTCGGGTCCGATCTTGCTTGGAATGCTCGCCGTCATCTTCGAACGGAAAGCCCACCACACCTTTTCAGGAATGGCGGGGAGTGAACGCTTCTTTAGGGTTGGGTCTGCCATAAGTACTGTTGCCGTCTTAAAACGGCCCTCCATTCATAGTAGACGCACATCGACATGATCAAGATGCGCAAGATTCGACATTTTCTCGAAAAGTCTTCATTTGCACGAATATGCCCGGATTGGTGCACTGACCAAGTTCAGAATATCATTTCGCAATGTGATCGCAATGCTACGCAGAGCTAAGCAATGGAAGGGTTCTCTCGCTCCTGACCGTTTCTTTACCGTCAGGTCACTCTCCATGGACAATATCGGATTCAAGTCGGCCCTCTCACCTGCAATTGCCCAGCTAGTGCTGTCCGCTAGGCTTTGAGCAAGACGTCAGACGGAACGGAGCGCGGTTCTAAGCGCGTCCACTTCGGCGTACCAGCCTCTTTAGGTTCAAACCGCGGTTTGGCTCAGGTTCAAAATCTGCTCCAACTGGGCGGGATTAGAAATCTCCATGGTGTTCCTGCACGATTCGCCTTTCTGGCGATGGCGTAGTTGAGGGGTGGCCGACTGTTCATCCCGGTAGAATACGCCCAGAATGGCGATTCCACTTGAAGGAACTCCGTACTTAGCCACTCGCGAAGTTGAGAAAGCGATTGAGGTAAGGCTTGCTGAGCTTGAAGCTCGAGTGGCGCGCCTGCGCGAGGACGGGGTTCTCAATCAGGAAGCGCTCAGGCGGTACTACGGGCAAAAGCGATTTGAGCAGG
>JBBRHU010000307.1:0-4445 GCA_038222255.1 Fimbriimonadales bacterium
ATTGATGAGAAGAAGCCTTGGTTTCTCTTAATAGATCTAGCACCTGAAGAAACTTTTACTCGAACCATGCTCCCCAGAATCGCGATGGGGCTCCTCAGTGGCGGGCGGGAACTTCGACTCGCAGACCTACCTCGCGATACCCAAAAATTGCTGCAATCTCAGCTCGCACTCGCTCCCAGCCCGTTCTTCGGCCCGAATTCACCGATTCATTCTGCCGCAGTTGTCTCGGCGCAATTTGATATTGGCGGCAAGAATTATGACATCAGCTTAGCCTCGCGAACGGTCGGTCAACTTTCGGAAACTGGCCATCCCACGCTGTTCGGTAAGTCCGAGTGGCGGCAATTCGTCAAGAGCGGGGCCGAGCAGAGAAAGGCTGAAGCAGAAACTTATCAAACTTCAGTCTTCACGTTCGATCGTATGCCCCCTAACCGGGAGCGCTTTGACTTCCTCGTCAAAGCGGCTGGATGCTTAGAAGAGTTGATCAAAAACCGAAATGACCAACAGACTCGTTCGATTTTGCGGTCGTTAGGCGAAGAGCTTCCGACCTTCGGTCGCGGAGATTCAACACAAGTGAAGGCCAGCGACCTACCCGCAGGCACCTTGCGAGATGTGCTGGATCAACTCGTTCGGACGGGTCAGTTCCCTAATCAGGAGTCGGCGTCCACGTATCTGTCGGCACACCCGAACCTGAAGATCGCCGTGACTCTCTCAGTTGGGGTTCCCGGAATGTCGGTGGGCCAGCGGTTCCCGTAAGCCGTTCACTGCGGCTGGCTTGTCTAACCGAGCAAACCCGCGAACGGGTTGCGGGGTGGTCCACAGTTCGGTTCGTCGACCAGGCACAAAAATCTCATATACTCCCGCTATGCCTCTCGCTGCCATCGCATTCTCGATTCTGATCTCCGCCAATCAGCAACTCCCCGAACCCTGGCTGACGGTCCAGAAAGTGGTTGGGGTGAATGGTTCGGTGAACAAGGACGGAAGCTTTCGGATAAACATCAACCGTACAGATGTTAAGTTTGAGAGTGCAAGCGGGATGAGCATCTCTGCTGACCTGGGGTTGGCGACCTATATCGCGTTTTCAGATGACTCTAACGACGCCTTGGCTGTGGGGGACATTGCCCTGCTCCGAACCGAAATCGACCCTGTCATTGACCGGCTCCGGAGAGCAGACTTCCAGATCGTCTCCCTTCACAACCACATGACCGCCGAGGAACCAAGACTCTTTTTTCTACATTTCATCAAAAAGGGCAGTCCAGAGCAGATCGCTCGGTCGTTCAAGAGAGCAATTGATGTTCTCGGAAAGCCGACGCCTACACCTTTAATCTCCAAACCAGGAAAGGTCGCGATTCCAACGCCGGAACTTGAATCGATTCTGCAAGCCAAAGCTGATGTGAAGCCAAGTGGCGTCGTGCGGTTTGGCTTCCCTCGGACTGCGCTCAACGTGAAAGTGGAAGGCACGAAGTTCACCCCAGGAATGGGGTTAGGATGTTGGTCAGCATTTTACGCTTGCGAATGCGGCAAGACAATGGTGATGGGCGACACCTGTTGTACCAAGGCCGAGCTTCAACCCGCAATCGACGCCCTCAGAGCCGGGGGAATTAGCATCACCGCGATCCATAATCACACCCTTGGCGCGTCCGAAGAAATTATCTTCATGCACTTCGAGGGGGAAGGCGAATCCACTGCCGTCGCGAAAACGATTCGGTCGTGCTGGGACAAGTTGAAGGCCAGTTTGTGAGGCGAAACCGCTTGCCAAACCGTCTCTTCTAGAGCTATGGCTGTGGCTGTTGTCGGATCCCCAAAAACCCTGAGTGCTTTGGGGATGGTCGCACCCACCGATCTTGAAATCAAACTGCCCGCGTTTGAAGGGTCGCTTTCGGCCCTGTTTAACGTTGTGAGAGAGCGAAAGATCGACCTCATGGACGTTCCGCTCTTCCCCATTTGCGAGTCGTACTTCAAGTACATCCTCACCGCTTCGCTGGAGAATCTTGATGAGGCGGCAGCGGCGCTCTCCGCACTTGCTTATCTCCTAGAGCGAAAGGCTTGGCTCCTTTTGCCCGTCGATGAACCCGAGCCAGAGGTCGTCGAAGACGATCTGACGAGCATTCTCCCAACGGCACAGGAGTATCGGGTGATTGTGGAGGCCCTCACTGTTTGGCGAGACGAACGCGCCGACCTATTCTTCCGCTCGGCCGACGCAGGCCCCGATCCATACGAGCTCCCGTTCACGATCTCAAACGTAACCGCACTCGACCTCGCAAAAGCGTTTGAACGTGTGCTTGAAAGGGCTGAGCCCAATACGATTGAACCGCTCAACAAGCCCCGAAAATCGCTCCAAGATCAGATGGCGCTTGTGCTGCGAATCCTAGGAAAGGAGTTCGTGCCTCTGACCGACCTGATGCCCGAGCGATACACTCGAACGGAAGCGGTCTACTGGTTCTTGGCTGTGTTAGAGTTGATGCGCTTGGGCCAGGTTGTGGCGCGGGTCGAGGGCGATACCGTGGAGTTTGCGCTTCCATGACGATCGTAGATCAAGTCCACGCACTCCTCTTTGTTGCCGATTCTCCGACCAAACTCGATCAGCTCGCGGTTGCACTGAATGTCACTGAAGGGCAGATTGAGCAGGCGATTGAAGTACTGGAATCCCACTTTGCCCAGGCTGGCCCCGTGCAACTGGTCCGGCTCGCGGGCGGCATTCAGCTCAGCACAAAGCCGGAATACGCAGAAATACTTGGTGCCTTTCTCAAGCCTCAACGCCAAAGAATGAGCCGAAGCTTGCTCGAAGTGCTCGCGATCGTTGCTTATCGACAGCCGATCACCCTCGGGGAGATTGAAGCGATTCGAGGCGTGAACAGCGACTACAGCGTCCGCATCCTCGCAGAGAGGCACTTTCTCCATGAACTAGGTCGGAAGCCCGTGCCGGGTCGACCGGTTTTGTACGGCACAACGCAACAGTTCTTGCACCAATTCAAGCTCAATTCGCTCGACCAGCTCCCTGCGCCGGTTCCAGAAGGCTACGAATTGCCCGCACTACCAGGACCAGAAGGTTAGTAGAATGAACCTTGTGACGACGCGGACGCTTTTCACGACCCTTCTGCTTGCCGGAGCCGCCTTGGCCACGGCAATCGACATTCGGAGCGAGAGTGCCGTCGTCATCGAAGGAGCGACCGGGAAGATACTCTGGTCGAAAAATCCGGATGTGAGCCGCTTCCCTGCCTCGACGACCAAGATCATGACTGCGATCTTGCTGATCGAGAACTGCAAAATCGACGACATCATCACCGCACCCGCAGACATTGCGAAAATCAAGGAAGCGAGCATGCACCTTATGCCAGGCGAGAAGGTGAAGATGAAAGACATGCTCTACGCACTGATGCTCCGAAGCGCGAACGATGGATGCTACGCCGTCGCAGTCCACATCGCCGGGTCGGTTGAAAAGTTCTCCGAGATGATGAACGAGCGAGCGAAGCAGATCGGATGCAAGAACACCCATTTTCACAACCCGAACGGCCTGAACGATCCCCTCCACACCACGACCGCCTTGGACCTCGCCCTCATGGCGAGAGAAGGAATGAATCTCCCGCTCTTCAGAGAGGTCGTGAAGACTCCGCGCAAGCAAATCAACCGCAGCGAGAACTGGCAAGACACCTGGATGACGAGCAAGAACAAACTCCTCAAACTTGATCCCACAGCCGATGGAGTGAAAACCGGCTACACTGTCCCGGCGGGCCATTGCTACGTCGGTAGTGCTACTCGCGACGGTAGACAGCTTATAACTTGCGTCCTAAAGGGCGAAAAAGACACTTGGCAACAAGACCACCTTGACCTTCTCGATTTTGGATTCAAGGAGTTCAGCCGGAAGCAGGTTGTAGGCAAAGGCGAGCCGATTTGGAATTTTGAGATTGGTGGCGAGAATGTCACAGCAGGCCCGGAAGAGCCGGTGTTCGTCTCTCAACCTGCCACGTCTAAGCCAACCTACCAAGGATCATTCGAACAATTGCCAAATCTTAAAACACCTATCGCTGCAAACGCCCTCGTCGGGACGATGATCGTGCGCGATGCCGATGGGTTCGTCAATCGTATCCCCATGCACCGTGTCAGCGGGACAAAACTTGTCGCAAGCGCGAACCAATCTAGCACCGGCCAATCACGCTGGAGCTGGCTCGTGTTTGGCGGACTTCTGGTTGGCGGGATTAGCCTCATGCGCGGACGTTCGCGAAGGATGATTTCACTTGGCTGAGCGTCTACACGTACGAATTGCGCACTCTGGAATTTGCTCGCGTCGTGCTGCCGAGAGGATGATTGAAGAAGCTCGGGTCACTGTCAACGGAGAAATCATTCTGTCGCAGGGCCGAGTCGTCAACGACAATGACGAAGTTCGAGTCGACGGGCGGATCATCCAGGAGGCAAAGATGTATACGCTGATCATGAACAAGCCAAAGGGC
>JBBRHU010000308.1:0-4434 GCA_038222255.1 Fimbriimonadales bacterium
CAAGGCAGACGAAACTTGCTGACGTTGATGCAAAGGCTTGGACGTTCTTGGTCCTCTCCGGATTCGCAACCGGACTGTCGTGGCTTTGTTACTTTAGAGCGCTCGCAAGCGGTCCCGTCTCGAGCGTCGCCCCCATCGACAAATTGAGCTTCGTGCTTGCGATGGTGCTCGGAGTCGTGATCCTCCGTGAAAAAGTGAACATGAATCAGATCGCGGGTGCGGGCTTGATTCTTACCGGGGTGCTCGTTACCCTGAGATAGGGATCAGGGTGTTCACGGCGTCTGAGTTTGAATTTGCTTGTGCGGCCACCGCCGTTTTCCATCGACAAACCATCATCGAATTCAGTTCGGTGAGGGCCTCTTCTGGAGTGGCTTTCTCGGCAGGAGTGTACGGTGTTTCATCCGACGAAATCGCATGGACTCGATACCGGTCTCCCATCGCGAGCTTCAATCTCATCGCGCTCGCTTGGGCGGCCTCGAGTTTCACGCGAAATCGAGAGAGCTGGGCGGTAGGAAAGTCGTTACGGGTGCCGCTCACGCTTTCTTCCGCGAGGATTGCCGCAGCCTGAGTCGCCATTGCGGTGGAAGAGCTGACCCTCGGCCAGCTCTGAATCGCAAAGTTTCCTCCATCAAATGAGACGCGCAAGACTAAATTAACCTCTACCTACTTAACCTTTCCATGCCACAGGGCTGAAGGCGCTCGGGGATTTACTAGTTCTCGCGCAAGTGTTAATCGCCGAGAAGCTTGTTCAGAAGGAAGGCGAGTCGATAGCCAGCAAGCGCAACTCTCTTTGCGCTGGTTTGCTGGACGACCATCATGTACTCAATCGGAGGCACGATGTCCTCGGCGAGTTTGTAGACCTTAGCTCGGGAGACTTCATAACTCTCGTCTGCCCAAACCTGCGGGGAGGTGTCGAGCAACTTTGCCTCAACCTTTGGCTTCGGAGCGTAAAGGAGGCTGATAGTGTGAGCCTGAGACTCTATCTGCGCTTGAGAAATTTCAGTTAGGGGGCGTTTCGCATCTTGGAAAAGACCGCCACCTAGGTCCCATAGAGTGTGTAGATTTCGCGGAGGCCGGGTTGAACCCTTATATATCTCTGGATTCTTGATCTTGAAGTCGTTTCCTCCACGGTCGCCTTTCGGAAACGCTTCTGTGTCGTGCGCAGTGGCATGAAGCGGCTGGTGAATATCCCCAACGAAGTGCATGATGAACCGGAGTGCCTCTTGACGTTCGGCATCGGGCTTACTCTTGTCCTTTAGAATTGCGCTGAACTTTTCGATCGCCCAGACTGCATTTTCTTCGTCGGCCTTATTGACGCTTGGCGTTCCGTCATCGCGGAAGTGGTGGTCCTTGTAATGCCAGGGGCCAGTGTTCTGCCGGGTCCGTCGGATATCATCGGCCCAACACGCGGCGGTCAGCATGCTGTTAGAATTTTTCTCAGGTGCGAGTTCGAGGAGGCGGGCGATTTCAGCCGACGCCTTTTTAGAAAGTCGCTTTTCAGCGATGGCTGCGACAACCATGTGCCCGGTGTCGACCCAAGCCGAACTGATTGCGGCGATGGAGAGTAAAGGAAGCACCAACCACTTTCGGGTAGTCATTCCGCTATTTTAGCGGTTATGGACTTCGCATTGTTCCAAAGGTCGTCCCATTCCTTTGCAGTGAGCGAAGTGAGGTCCTTTTCGGAGAGGGTTTCCATAAGTTGAAACCGCTCGGTGAATCGATCGAGCATCTTTCGCAGTGCTGATTCAGCATCGACCTTTTCCCATCGAGCGATGTTGACGACGGTGAACAACAGGTCTCCTAACTCGGATTCGACTTGGAGCGGACTGCCGGTTTCCATTGCCTCAAGGAGTTCACGTTTCTCCTCTTCAAGCTTTGCAAAGACGTCTTCGATCTTTTCCCACTCGAAGCCTTGGCGGGCTGCTCGCTTGCTTACTTCGTGCGCTCGGTGAAGGGCGGGGAGCGAACGCGGAATTCCTGAGAGGATCGACTTCTTGGCTTGGTTTGCCTTTTCGGTTTTCTTGATCTTGTCCCAGTTCTTTAGCACTTCTGCCGAGTTCTCCGCCTTGACGTCGCCGAAGACGTGAGGGTGGCGGCGAATGAGTTTCTCGGTGACCTGTCGTGCGACCGAATCAGCATCAAATCCTCCATCGCGCTTTTGAATCTGTGTGTGCATCAACGGCTGGAGCATGACATCACCAAGCTCCTCGCGCATGCCGACAAGATCCTTCGTCTCGATTGCATCCACTAACTCGTAAGATTCTTCGAGCAGATACTTGGTCAGGGTCTCGTGGGTTTGTTCTTGATCCCAAGGGCAACCGCCCGGACCGAGGAGCCGGTCAACTAGGTCTACCAAAACATCGATGGGTCGACGCGGGATTACCAGGGAACCGGCATCTGAGATATCGTCCGTGGCGATGGTGAAGGCTATCCGACGCGATGTGAGCATCGACTCGCAGACCGGGTCCGAATAGGCGAGCACGACCGGAGAAATGAGCTGTTCAATCCAACTCGTTTCGTCAGGCAGGCCCGAAGATTTGACGAGGCGGATTACCCGCCTCCACTCTGCTGCTTTAAATAGCCTTCAATGAACTTTTTGTAGGCGTCGGCAAACTCAGGTTGCTTGATGTCAATCTTCGCCTTCGCACGCATTGCCTTCATGTCGTCCGAAATGTGGTTCTTTGCTTGTCCACGTTCTGAGAGCATTCTTTGGCGAATCCCTCGGCGAAGTCGAGCATCAAGCGGGGCCTTAACCTCCGACAAGATGTCTTCCTTTAGAAACTTCAGCGAGGTTGAGCTGTCATCAGAGAGCTTGACGTCGATCCAATCGGTCGTCTTTCCGATCTTGATGTCTTTCAGAGCCGTCGCGACGGTGACGGCAAGGAACTGCACGGGAACAGTCCCGTAGATGCCTCCACTGACCTTGCTGATATCTTCGCTGTACTTGGCGGCAGTCTCTGCAAAAGACTTGCCTGCCGTGAGGTCTCCGTCAACCGCGCCCTTCTTGGTCTGATCTTTTAGAACGATGACTCGAAGCTTGTACCGCAGAGGTGTGGTGTACATCGATGGGTTGTTGACGTAATCTTTTTCGACCTCTTGATCTGTGATCGTAATGCCAAACGTCGCAATTCGGAATTGCGCTAACTCAACGAGAATCTGCCTTTTCAACTCGTCAACCGTCCTGCCACTCGATTGCCAAACAGTTAAGAGTTCTTTGTTGTCGGATTGTCTGAGCATGAATTCGTTCTGGACGTCGTTGTCGGAGGGCAGCACGCCTTTTTCCTTGGCGAGTTGCAGGACGAGCTTCTCGGTAATCAGCTGTTCGATCGTCAAGAATCCTGGGGGGAACTCAGAAAAGACTTGACCGGTTTGCTTGCCGACGTTGGGCAAGTATTCCATCCTGCGGTAATATTCTGCGCCTCTGATTTCCTCTCCGTTCACAGTCGCGACGAGTCGATTTGGGTCAACCTGAGCAGACACACTTGTGCAGAGACCGGCGAGGGTGCCGAGTAGGGCGAGGGAGTTCAATCTTCTCATGGTGAGTCCAAGTTCTGATGGGTGAAACGTCCGGAAGTTTCGGCTGGCCGAATTGCTCGGCCAGCCCGGATTCTACTTTCCTAGCTTAGCTTGGAGTTCCGGCAAGGCAATGTACAGGTCCGCAACGAGACCAAGGTCGGCAAATTCAAAGATCGGGGCGTCACCATCAGTGTTGATCGCAACAATGACCTTGCTGTCCTTGATTCCCGCCATGTGCTGAGTGCTTCCGCTTATTCCAGCGGCGATGTAAAGGTCAGGAGCCACGATTTTTCCTGTTTGTCCGACCTGAAGTTCGTTCGGCGCGATTCCGCTATCGACGGCCGCTCGAGTTGCCCCGACTGCTCCGCCAAGCGCATCTGCAAACCCGCCGATCACTCGTTCAAATGTCTCGGCGTCCTTAAGGGGGCGACCGCCGCTGACGACGATCTTCGCTTGAGTAAGGTCAGGACGACCGCCACTTTTACCGCTCTGGGCAACTCGCTTGACCTTCGAAGTGAAGTCAACGGTTAGGTTTTCAATTTCGGAAGTCCCACCTCGAACGGGCTTTGCAAATCCTGCCGGTCGAATTGTAAGCACGACTTGCGGGGCAACGACCTCGACTGTCGCGATGATTGAACCAGCAACCATCGGGCGAGTGAACGTAGTCGAGTTGATCGTGCTCAAGACATCAGTCACCATCGCAGCGTCGAGGGTTCCTGCGAGGCGAGCCAACGCATCCTTTGAGGCCATGGACGACACGGCTGCGATATGGGTGTAACCCGAGACGAGCGCCCTGACTCCGTTTGCAAATCCATCTGCAGGCGGCATTTCCTGACCACCAGCGACGAGCACCTTTTCGGCACCTAGATCTGTGTTGGGCTCCGTCGCAAAAATAAGAAGATCGAACGGCAGACCAAG
>JBBRHU010000309.1:0-4386 GCA_038222255.1 Fimbriimonadales bacterium
GTCGTAGTATGATCAACATTATGTCTGGCCCACTTCAACTGTCCAAAGCTGACACCAAAAGGGCGATGGTTCGTCACCATTTTGCTCCGGCTGGCACTCAAGTCGAGGTTTTTGAACGGTTGCGGAGCATCCAGTTCGACCCGATTGCACCGGTTGGATGCAACCACGACCTCGTTCTTCAAGCTCGTGTTGACGGATACCGAATTGGAGATTGGAACAAGACCGCCTACGAGGACAGGCACATTTATGATGGCTGGGACAAGCAGGCCTCACTTGTGCCGTTCAGCGGGTGGCCGTTGCGAAGGCTCTATCACAAGCTGCATCGACGATACTTTGAGGAGAAAATCTTCAAAGATCATGCACATGCGGTTGACTCGATTCTGAATCAGCTCAACGAAGCCGGGCCGTTGTTGCCGAGAGAATTTGAATTCCAGCAGCGACGTGAGGAGTGGACTGGCGCTTGGCACGGGCCGAGTGTGACCAAACAGACGCTCCGCGCCCTCTGGCACTCTGGGCTCATCATGACATCAGGCCGAAAGAGCGGTCAGCATCTGTACGATCTCACCGAGCGCGTCGTCCCCGCAGAGATATTGATTCAACCAGAGTTTGAGGAGAACGACGCAGTTCGTGAACTCGTGCTAGAACGACACCGCGCGGTGGGCGTTCTTCGGCCCTCAGCCTCGGCTGAAGTTTGGTCCGTCGAACTTAAGGCCGCTCGGCGAGCCACCATGCTCTCAGAATTGGTGAGCCGAGGCGACCTCGTGGCAGTGGAAATTGAAGGTGTAAAAGCCCACGCAACCCCGCAGTTTCTTAAGCTCCTGGATGAGCCGGCTCTCGAACCGCGTGTTGTCTTCATTGCGCCGCTAGATCAGTTCATGTGGGATCGAAAGATGATCGCGCACCTGTTCGGATTTGATTACATCTGGGAGATCTACACTCCCGTTGTCAAACGGAAGTGGGGCTACTACGTGCTACCCGTTCTTTTTGGCGATGTTTTGGTCGGTCGAATCGAGTTCTGGTGTCGAGACCAAGTTCTCGAAGTTCGAGAATGGCACTTTGAAGAGACTCCCCCAACCGCAGAATTCTGGCCCGCATTCGAAGTCGCCCTCCGACAATTTATGGGCTATTGCTCGGCAAAACGAGTAACAGCAAGAGACCATATCGACTCTCGAATTCGTGATATCGTCGTGTCCATTCGCATCGATTGATGCAGTACAATCCTCGCCATGAACGTGATGGATGCCCTCCTCGATTCTTGGGATCGCCAGTGTCGGATTGTTTCCGTAGTTGCTTCCAAGGTCGATGAGTCGAACCGAAAACTAAAGCCGTCCGAGGATGGTTGGCCACTCGACCGACAGCTCGCGCACATGCACGGCACTCGACGCTATTTCCTTGGAAACGTCGCCCCGGAGCGAGCAAAGTTGATCGGCAGTTCCTTCGTTGACGGTTCGCAAAATCCCATCGAAGACCTGGACGAGATCAAGCAGTTGCTCGAACTCAGCGGCATCGCGGTTAGGGAGGCAGTGAAGGATGCCCTTGAATCGGGAGTTGAACAATTCGGATTCTACGATAACCCGGTTTTGTACCTTCAGCACATGGTGTGGCACGAGGGTTGGCACGTTGGTCTGATCATGCTCGCGCTCCGACTCGGAGGACAAGAGCCTCCTGAAGAGTGGGAAGAGACGAAGATTTGGGGTGAATGGCGAACCGAAACCTGGTGAGCTAGGAGACCACAATAAATTCCGAAACAGTAGCCGAACCCTCATGCAGATGGAACCCTCAGTATCAAATTTGATCGCAAACTTGAACCACCCGATGGCTAAGGAGATCGACCAACTTCGTCAACTCATTCTCGCGTCGGACGAATCGATAACTGAGGGAATCAAGTGGAATTCGATGAGCTTTAGGACGACAGAATGGTTCGCAACTTTGAACCAGCGAGCGCTTGATCGAGTGGAGTTCGTTTTTCACCTCGGCGCAAAGGTGCGAGATATCGATGTTCGCAATTCGCTACCCGCGCTCGAAGGTTGTTTGACCTGGAAATCGGCAGATCGCTGCCTCGTCACCTTTCGAGATTCATCTGCGGTGGACGAGAAACGCCCGCAGTTTCAAGCGTTTGTAAAGGCCTGGATCGTGTTTGTACGCTAGCTCGCAACCGTTGCACGCGCACACGCCGGGCAGCCACGTTTGTCGGTTCCCTTCACTCGAACTTCATAATGCTCGGCTTCCCCGGGAAAACCCGGCACTTGGTCGAGCCCGACCTTCATACGCCGAAATTGCGATTTCATCCCGGCTTGAATTCCGAACCAAGTTAAGTAGATAAATCGGATGCCATCGCCCTGGCGATTCACTGCCGGTCCCCAACCTTGCAGGTCTCCGTTACGGTCCGGTCTGATCTCTACTTCGACCTCGAAGCGAAGTTCCTCTGGCGACTTCTGCACAGGTGCAAAAAATCCATCCTTGGTTGAAAGCAGCAATTCGATCGCGTCGAATCCGACAAATGCTGCCGGAGCCTCGACGACAACGATCTGCAACTTTACTTTTCGCCCTTGGGTGTCCATTTCACAAGTTTGCCACTTCAGAGCAAACCGGCGTCGAGATGCTGGTAGAACTCGGAAATGGCGCAGTTTGATCGCTACAACGACGGAAGTTCGAATCCGCCTCGGCTCCAGGTCCAGCACTCTCTCTGGTCACTGATCGGCCTCCCCATGAACTCAGCATCCGAGTGGACAATCGAAGAAAAGTTCGAGCGCGTAAGCGCGGCGGGGTTTGAAGGAGTCGAATGCTGGCTGAGCGACGACGAAGAAGCAATGCACAGAGCCGCGCTAGATCGACACGGACTGCGCCTCACCCTCGGACACCACCCCCACACACTGGAAGATGTGCGGAAAATTGTCGCGAAGGCAAAGCGATTGAACGCCGATTTTGTGTTCGCTCAACCGCTACACCCCTTCTATCCGATCGCAGATGCCGCCAAATTTTGCCGAGACGCACGCCAGATCGCAAACGAGGAGGGCCTCGCGTTCTTCGTCGAAACTCACCGGAATAGCATCCCAGAAAGCCTGAACCAGGCATTGCAACTGATCGAGCATTTGCCTGAGATTCGGTTCACGGGCGACTTCTCGCACTTCGTGGTTGTGAGTGAGTTCTATGGGCTTGAATACGAGCGGGCGGTTGAAAGGATGATGCCGGTGCTATCCCGCACTTCTCACCTTCACGGAAGAATCTCAAACGGAGAGGCAGTCCAGGTTGATGTCGGCGATGGATCGGGTGCTACTGCGCAGTTCTTTGTCCAAATTTGGACGGCAGTCATGCGAGCCTGGAGAGACGGCGCTGGCCCGGGCGACGTGTTCCCCTTCGCAAGCGAACTCGGCCCTCCGCGTTACGCGATCACCCTTCCCGACGGAAGTGAATTTAGCGATCGCTGGGAGCAGAGCCTCGTGATGAAGCGCCTCGCAGAACAAGCTTGGGTAGCATCCAAAAACTAAAAGTTATGCAAAGTGACGCCCCAAACATCGACGCCTATATCGCCGAAGCCCCCGAGGATCGTAGGGAGAATCTGACCAGACTCGCAGCAATGTGCCGCGAGATACTCCAAGGATACGAGGAAGGCATGTATTATCGACTCCCCGGATTCCGGAAGAACGGCCAACTCGAGGTCGCCTTCGCGAGCCAGAAAAACTACATCTCGCTCTACTGCCTCAAAGAATCGATCATGCAGTCGCACGCGGAACTCTTGGAGGGTCTGAGCGTTGGCAAAGGCTGTATTCGCTACTCAAAGCCATCAAAGATGGACTTCAACGTGATACGACAATTGCTCATCGCAAACGTCGAAGCACCGGACGCTCCCTGCTAATCATCACCGATGCTGATCGATCAAGATTTGGTTGCCATCTGGGTCTGAGAGCATGAGGCTTGCTGGCCCAGTGGTCGTCTCATCCGCCGCGAGTGAAAGTGCTATCCCACTTGCGATTAGTGCTTGCTGAATCGCGCGGATATCCGTGAACTCGGCAAGCGCCTGCGCATTCTGATCCCAGCCCGGGTTGAAAGTGAGGATATTCTTCTCAAACATTCCTTGGAAAAGACCAATGATGTGGTCTCCGTTCTTGAGGATCACCCAGTTTTGGGTCGGGTCCCCATGGAACACCTTGAAGCCGAGCTTAGAATAAAACTCCATCGACGCTGAAATGTCTTTGACGGCCAAGCTAACTGAAAATGCACCGAGATTCATAGTCTTTCCCTTTAGGTCCCAGGATCCTTCGAAGTCCCTGACTAGCGGGTTTTACCTGTTGTGCACCGATGGAAATCTTAGATCAGAGAGCACAGAAACCGCACATGGGATCACAAAAAATATCGTGACCCGCAATTGCACGCCACTTTTTCCTC
>JBBRHU010000310.1:0-4381 GCA_038222255.1 Fimbriimonadales bacterium
GGCCGATTGCTGAACGGACGAGTTCGCCAAGCTGGTCTGGATCTTTCACACGGGTGCCGAAATCAGCCATCGTTTCGAGAATCGTGACCATGTCTCTGATCGGAACGCGTTCTCGGAGCAAGTGCTGTAGCACCTTTTGGATGTCGCCGATTTGGAGCACGTTGGGTACGAGTTCGGAGACCACACTCGCATTGATCGCCTTCGCGTTATCGAGGAGCGTTTGGACATCCTGACGACTAAGGATCTCTGCTGCGTGCGTCTTGACCATCTCAGCAAGATGAGTTGAAAGCACTGCACTTGCTTCGATGACGGTGTAGCCTGCACGCTCTGCGTTCTCCTTGATGTGCGGTTCAATCCACAAAGCATCTAGGCCAAATACGGGGTCCTTCGTAGGAATTCCTGGCACAACGCCGAAGATGTTGCTTCCGCTTACGGCGAGGAGGCAATCGGCCATCGCAACCGACCGCACGACCTCTTCTCCGCGGATCTTTAAGATGTAATCGTTGGCGTTTAAGTGGACTGAATCTCGGATTCGCACGGTTGGCATGACGAATCCGAGTTCGAGAGCGACCTGCCTTCGGGTTGCCGTGATTCTCTCGGGAAGGTCGCCACCTGCGCGGGTATCTGCGATCTTCGTCAAACCGTAGCCAATTTCGATCTCGATCGGATCGACGTTAAGTAGTGGCAGCACGGCCTCTGGACCAGTCGGGACGGGTGCCTTTGCGGGGAGATTATCCGATGGCCCACCAGCGTCCACCTTTGCCTGCTTCTCGTTTGCTTCGATAAAGTTCTTCGCGACGTGAGGACTCTTGATGAGCGATCGCGATGCTGCGATAAGCATTCCTCCAGCGGCTATGAAGATCGTCGCGGGGAAGCCGGGGACAAACGCGAAAGCGCAAAGCGCACCGCCTGCCACACCGAGGACTCTCGGTTGGGCAACCAGTTGCGACATTACCTCTCCTCCCATCGATCTGTCTTGGCCGGCTCTCGTTACCATCAAACCGCTGGCGGTGCTAATGAGGAGTGCTGGAAGCTGCGAGACGAGACCTTCACCCACAGAGAGGAGTGCGTATGTCTGGAGCACCGTCATCGGGTCGCCTTTACCCTTGATCATTCCGACTGCGAAACCACCCAAGATGTTGACCGCAATGATCAAAATTGACGCCATCGCGTCTCCCTTCACGAACTTAGAGGCGCCGTCCATAGCTCCGTAAAAGTCAGCTTCTCGCTTCACGTGGAGTCGTCTGGCCCTGGCACCTTCCTCGTCGATCAAGCCCGCTGCGAGGTCGGCATCAATCGCCATCTGCTTGCCAGGCAACGCGTCCAAAGTAAATCGAGCGACAACTTCAGAAACTCGTCCCGCACCGTTCGTGATTACGACGAACTGGACGATGACAAGGATCAAGAATGCTACAAAGCCAACGACAAAATCGCCGCCCATGACCACGTCTCCGAATGTTTGGATAACGTGTCCAGCCTGGCCAGTACCTAAGATCAACTTGGTCGCAGCGATGCTGAGGGCAAGGCGAAAAAGTGTGGTGATCAAAAGAAGCGACGGACATACACTGAACTGAAGTGGGTCGCTCACATTGACCGAGGTGAGCAAGATGATGACGCTCGATGCGATCGCGACGACAAGCCCGGTGTCTAAGATCCAGTGGGGCAGCGGAAGGATGAGCATGCTCACAATAACGAGCAATCCAACGCCGACGAGCACGTCTGTCTGCTTCAAAATCTTCTGTAGAAAGCTCATCAAACATCACGCCCGTAGTCCGGGTCTATTGGATGTATCGGAGCAAATTCCTGAAATCTTTACTAGGATGTGGAACGAATCAACTTTCCGATACGTGTATTCTAGGTAGGACTATGGACCTAACGGTTCTTGACGGACATATTCGCGCAAGGCAATGGCGTGAGGCACTTGTAGAGGCCCAGCGACTTCTCGTTCTATTTCCAACGAACGCGAAGTTGCACTGGTACGAAGGGATGATCTACTTTGCGAACGAGACTTGGTCGAAAGCCGAAGTCTCATTCCGCCGCGCAGTCAATCTCGACCCAAATTTTTCTGCGGCAGGGATCAAGCTAGCGCAGGTGCTTTACAGATTGAAGCGATACGAAGACGCCTTTGCGGAAGCGAAGCACTGGCAGAAACTCGCTCCAAACGACAACACGAATAACGGTCTCATTTACAACCTTCAGCACCAAGTCCAAGGCGGTCGGACCGAGCGGTGGGAGAAGACCCGTCGACTCGAAGGTTCGATCACGTTCACCGGAGATTAAATGGGATTCGCAACCGCACCGCCAATTCAGTCACACGCTGTCAACCACTTCGCTTTTTCGGTGGACGGGAATTATTCTTTGATGTCGCGCGCCGACATGACGCTCGAATGCTATGATCGCGATCGGCTTATCTGGGTCGTAGATCTGAAAAGTGATGCGGAAAAGGTCAAGCCGTTCGATCGAATCAAAGAAGTGCTCGTGGTTTCCGATCAGTGTGTCGCGGTTACACTCACCGATCGGGTCACGCTCTTGAGCTTGACAACCGGGGTACAGCTGCGTTCTATCGAGGCACGGCGGACATTTGGATTTCTGGTCAACGAGATCATGTCAACTTGCCTCTTGCCCGATGGGCGGTTGGTCAGCACTTTCAACGATGGTTCGATGGTGGTGTTCCAAGTTGACTCCGAGGATACGCGTTGGACAAAGCTAGATGACGGCCCGAATGAGATTCACTCCGACCCTCGCGGTCTCTTCATCGGTCGGGATTCTTGGAGAGCAGGCATTTGGAACCCTGAGTCAGGCACGATCCGATCGGAGCGACGTTTTGACGAGCGACTCACCGGGCTGGCGGTGGGGACGTTTATCGCCGTTCGAAGCCTCTCCCATGTCTTTTTGTTGTCTGGCGATGACCTGTCGATTGTGAAAACCTTCCCAGCCCCAGTTGGTCTTCCGAGGATCGCATTCTCGCCAGACGGAAGCAAGCTTGCGGTCGGCGGGTATTCGACGGTCACTGTCCACAGCTTGGAGACTGATATGACGACAACCCTAGACCTCCCGACGGGTCGGCTTGTCGGAATGGCATTTTCGCCAGATGGTCGACTTTGGGCTGGAGATTCAACGGGCGAAGTCACTCGATTCGAGTAGCTGCTTTCCCCGGTCGCGTTGGGGGTTCAGGTAGAAAGTTCGTGCGTGCCGAGCACAGAATCACCTTCATTCGAATTCAAGACCTCGAGCAACAAGCTCAATTCGTTCGACATCAATCCCCTTCCATGCCCGGTTCAGGGCCATCATGTAGTCTAGTCGCTCTTGCGGAGTCATCTTCTGAAGGACTTCTTTTCGCAACCTTTCAATTTCTTCCGGGGGACCCTGCATCACGGTCCAACCGGGGCGAATTTCGCTCATGGCGTCCCGTCCCGACTTCTGCGGAGCTCTTGCACCAGCGCCTGTTGCGAGGCGGTGAGGGTGAGGTCGCTTCGTGTGCGCTCGATGACCGCTCGAAGCGCATCGCAGGTTCGTCGCAACCCATTCGTGAGCGAGTCGGAATAGTCGAAAGTGATGAGCTCTTCGTAGATCAGCTCCATCGTTTGGAGAATTCGGGATGCCTCCTCAAGCTCGCCTGCTCGCATGAGGTCCAGGGCAAACCGCCGAACTTCGCTCGCAGCTTCACCCATACCGTGCAGGTATGCCATGGTGCCTGCTCCCAAAGACTCGTTTGTTGGAAGTGGTTCGTTCTGGACGATGGCCAGAACGGCTGCTGCCTCAACCATCTCTTTCTCGGTGTCGTGGAGGTAAGCAGGATTCAGTTCGCGATGAGTCGCCATCAGCTCACGACTCACAATCGCCGCCGCCTTTGCCTGAGCAAGGAGCGTTTTCGCCTCGTCGAATTGTCGCCGGTGGACGTGCCGAATTGACCGTGCGGCGAGTTGGCCCAGTTTTCGACACTCCGTTAATATCTGCTCGCGAGTCTCATGCATTGACTGCACATGATCGCGCACTTCCGACATTGATTCATCCCATGAAGCCATTGACATATCCCTCCCGACGAAGGCTTACATGCCGTCGTTCACCGATAATGACGTGATCGAGCACAGGAATGTCCAAAAGCTCTCCCGCCTTAATCAATTGCTTGGTGACCATAATGTCCTCACTGCTCGGCTCCGGATCTCCACTCGGGTGGTTGTGGGCGACGATCACACTGGCCGCGCCTTCTCTGATCGCCTCGCGGAAGATTTCGCGGGCACCTACAACACTCATCGTTAAAGTGCCGATATGAATCTGTGCTGTGCGTATGAGTTTTCCTTTGGCGTCTAGCAGCACCGCGACGAAGTGTTCTCGCTTTTCTCCACGCAAATGATCTAGGAGGTTCGCGACGTCTTCCGAG
>JBBRHU010000311.1:0-4362 GCA_038222255.1 Fimbriimonadales bacterium
GAGCACGAAAGGGGAGGAGCGGGCAGGTCACGAATCCGCCAATCGCGACCGTGTCAATGCCAAAAAGGGCGTCGGAGCTGCCTCCGCCCGTCATCAGCGACCTTCGGAGTTGTCAGCGATGTAGCGGTTAAGTTCGGCGTCAGCGATGCGGATCCCCCGGGGACCAATCTTCGTGACCTTGATCTTTCCCGAGTTGATCAACTCGTACATGGTTGTCCGGCCAACTTCGAGGAGCTCTGCCGCGTTCTTCAACGAGTGCAGGTATTTGCTAGTTTCAGATTTCATTGTCTATCTCCCTTCCCCGAATTGATCCGAGGACAGCCGTTATGATCTCTGTTTGAGTAAGCTCAAATCATCGCTAAACTGTGTGTAAATCCTGTGTATTTGAGCGCTTTTCCGACTGTCACGTCAAGCGAGATGGGTGTTCAAAGTGGGCAGTTCTTGCGGGAGCACGACAAAAAAGACTATCCCTTCGAATTTGATGGGAGGACAGCTGTTCGCCCTGGCGGAGTCGTACCCCTCAGTGGAAGCCCAAATGGCATAGTCGGTCTTGATCCCTCCCTCTTGCGCGACAATGGTCCGGGAATACTCCGCTCAAGGTTCACCGCACTACATTCTCGTGCGAGCCAGGTTTCTTCAGCTTCGTTGAAAGAATTCCTCTCCGTTTCATCCAAAGAAGATGTGGAGAAGTTTGCCCGGTTGAACGGTTTCCTCGGCCTCTACCCGACCCTGCAGATCTGGCGACAAGCTGGAGGCAAGGGAAGGGTCGCTGGCGAGCCGCTTGACAGTTGGCTATGGCACGTTGATCGCCTGCGAACTCTTGAGACCTTGCTGAGTTTCGAGCGAGGAGCATTGACTCCAAGAAACCTTCAACGACGTCTGAAGGCAATCGTAGAAGGCAGCACCAAAGGCTGCCTGGGACCGACTCGGTACGCTCCAATTATCGAAGCGAACGACCTGAAGAATGATGATCCGATATGGATTGGCCTTGCGAAGGGAGACCCACTGGCTTGCAGGGAGTTTGCTTATTCCGTCATTGAAAGGGTCCTAAGCCAGACTCTCGTTGTTACAGACGTTCGTGAGCCCCAACTGAAGGTGGCCCCGAATTGTTGCCTCGGCTTCTTGTATCTTCAGCTTGCTCTTCAATCTGGACTTCTAAACTCACTGCCTGAACCCAGCTTTGTTCTCTGCAGATGGTGCAATGCACCAGTTTCGCGAGGCAAGCGAGGACCCGCTCCCACCTACTGCACTAAGTGTCTGAACGCTCGCCGCAATTACTGTGAACTGGAAGCATTTGAGCGGCGTAGTGCGGCGAGAAGGGACCGAGAAAGGTCGGTTTCGCAGTCATCGGTGGGCAAGTTGATTTCCGGTTATGCAGACCGTTTTGGTGAGGAGGAGGGGATGCAGAGGGCAGCGACCGCGCTGAAGAATGGCCTCCCAACTGTAGAGTGAGCCCAACTTCAAACACTGGTAGCTCGGCAACAGCAAGTTGATCTGCCCATCCGATCTTGCCCTCTGTTCTTCAGAGGGCAAGATCGTCTGACTTCCATATGTAAACACGATTAACATTACGCGTGTTAACGGAGTTAACGAAAGTTTTCAGAGTCAACCAAGCACGAGGACTGTTAAAGCTGATCGAAAGACAGAACTGTTGCTTCGCGCGTTGGTCGTTCAAAACTTGATCGCCCGATTGGTGGCCAATCGGCGAAAGAAGATTGAACATCTTCGCACCCTCTCCCTGAGTAATTCACTCCGACCTTGCCAATCAGCCCCGCACGGTATCCAGCCGTATGCACCATGGCCGCGTACCTGGTTTCACACAACACGGTGGCAAGGGGCAAGGTCATATTGATTCACTTAAAGGCTACTTTTCTTTTTTTTGATCCGTCTATTCTTTAATCTCTTCTGCATCCGTGACTGCCGACTGGAATTGGGATGGTGTTCGGTGATTTCTTCCTTGTGATTTGGACGCACTTGCCGTCGAAACGGGTGCCTTAACTCGTCGTCGCGGGGTGTCTGGGGGTGAAGCTTTTGTTCGTGCGCTTTTGCTTTACGGCTTGCCGAAGGCGAGTTTTAAGCGAGCGTTGATCATGGCGCGGGAACCCGGGATTGACGATCTGAATACAACAGCGATGTTCAATCGGTTAAGCCGTTCAGAGAGATTGCTGAGTTCCTTGTTCTTGCACGCGCTCAGGTTTTGTACAGATCGTGCTGAAGAGTGGAATGGTCCTCAGCTCGTTGCGGTAGAGGCAACTTATTCAAGCGGCCCTGGCGCAACGGGAACCGACCAGAACCTTCACACGGTCTACGATCTCTCAAAAGGAATTCCTCGGTCCGTTAAATCACCGATCTACAAGGAGGGGAAACTCTTGTTCCTCACCAAGCCTTTGGTGAAGGCGATTTCCTTTTGACCGATGCCGGATACGGTTACAACAACAGCTTTATCGCGGCGTTGAATTCAAAAGCTCGAGTCCTCATGCGCTTCAACTTCCAAACCGTCACTTTAACGGATGAGGATGGAAACAGCATCCGGGCTGACGAAGTGAACCAGCTTGTTCCAAAGGAAGATGCTCTGGATCTGGTTGTGTTCCTTCCTTGCTGGTCTCATCCTTTGCGAGCCGTTGGCTCTCGCAATGACGAGGGTGTGCCGGTGTGGCTTCTCACAGATCTCATCCAAGAAGAACTTCCAACCTATAAGGTGCGCCAACTCTACCGAAGCAGATGGCAGGTGGAACTCTTCTTCAAAGGGCTCAAGGCACCTCTAAATCCTGACGAACTTCCCACCGGAGATGGCCCCACAGCAAGACCAGGATATGGGCAAAACTCATCCTAGCTTCGCTCGCCACCAATATGGCTCACGAGCGTTTTGCCCCCGTGGGGAGTGCCAGAAACCAGCTACCACAAAGAGTCACTGGAAACTCGTGGGCTGGGAGTAATGGGGCTCATGAGAGCCCTGCTGAGCCCTCGACCAAAACCCAAATGAGGAAGACCAAAAGGCAAGATAAAACACTAAGGAAGAACACCCAAACAACACGGCCTCTGTAGGCTCAAGTGAATGGATATGAGGGGCAAGTCCCAAAAGTGTGCTTATGAGTCCGCTAACATCTTCCTGTCAAGATCTAGGCCAGACCCGCCGCGCAGACCGGATTAGTTGCGAATCTGTTCGGACAACGAACACCTCTTGCTGCCATGCCTTCGATGATCGGCGTCCTCAGGATCTGGTGCCCAGCACAGCCAGTGGCATCAAAGCGTTGATTCTACGTTAGGATGAAGAGAATGTTTGGCTTTCGCGTTTGGGCTTCGACCAGCACGGGTTGGGATTAGATCTGCGGGTGTTCTCCGAGAATTTGAATCTTAGCTTGCTCTCGACCGTTTGAAGATGAAAACGAATTTCCTTCGAAGAATGACCCAAGACTCTACATCGACACTGCGAATGCTCTCTCGCCCCCCCCTTATCGGGACAGTTAGTCGGACCCGTACTATTTCAAGAACGCGCGGATGGCGGACTGGAGTTCAATCAGATGCTTTGGATTGAATCGAATCTTCGCCATCTTCTTTGTAAGAATGAGAGCGAGAGTTGTTTGACCATTTGGTAGCTTCACGAAGGACTCGTACAGCGCTTCATTGGTGGTCCCGCGAGCATGTTGGAACTTGGCGGCGCAGACGGGGCAAAGGGCAAGTCTATTTTGGGGAAATTCTCGTTTTACAACGGAGAGAAACTCGACGGCTTCGAAATAGGGTGGTCCATCATCAAGTTCGAATGGCATAGGGTTTTCGCATATCTGGCAGCGAAGCTCGCCATCATCGTCGGTGTATCTGTTTCGCAGGTACGTTCGAACCTCCGCAGCGACTTGGCCAGAACTAGTACGCACACTTCTTGATTTTTGTTCGTAGGCAACCTCAGGCGCACTAGTGGCCTCCTTACCGACCGTATGGGCCAAGCGTTCTTCATTCGGAATACTTGATTCAGGAAACTCTGCCATGGAGCGCGCCTGACTCTGCAGATGTTTCCACTGTTCAAACTCTTGTCGGTACTGCGAGATCATTGAAAGGTCATCAGCAGTGAGCCCGTATTTTGCGATGAATGCGTCATCTTCCGCTTGACGCATTCCAAGCGCGTGGGCTAGCCCAGGAGCTAGATGAGAGCCAGAGTCAAATTCACGTGGCAAGTCCTTGAGTGACACTTTGCTCACGTGCTTCCAAGTCCCGTCCGCTGTAGGTATCCAAGGAGACCCAAGACAGTGCTTTCCCAAGATGCTGTCAATAATTTGCGTCTTGCTCTCGGAGAAGTTCGCTCGCCTGCTGACCTCAACCTTCCCTCGAATGAGGTGTGGGTGCCGAAGAAGTAGGTCCCACAAGATA
>JBBRHU010000312.1:0-4335 GCA_038222255.1 Fimbriimonadales bacterium
ATCGCAGATTCTGGAGATTCGGCGGTGGACGACGCGATTGCGGCGCATCTCCTAAATTCGACCGCAGTGGTGCCCGAAGAGGGGATATCCGAAGCAGACCGGTTGCGACTCCAATAGCATCGCCCACGAAAGCGCCCAAGACAATCTTGTCCAGTCAGATTGAACAATCGCAGCTAGCCTTGATTTTCGAAAGCCATACCAAGTCGGTGATCCCTACCTGGAACATGGTCTTCCAAACCTAGCTCGGGCCTTGTGACGTAAGCTATGGCAATGGAGCAGCAGAAATTTTCCGAGAAGGAAGTCGGACAGATCTTGGCAAAGGCCGCTGCGCTACAGTCGGGAACGAGTGGCCCCGCCAATTCGACCGGCACCACACTGGAAGAACTGCAGAAAATCGCTGAAGAAATCGGGATCCATCCGGAAGCCGTCATCCGTGCATCGAACGAAATCGGTCGCGCTCGGCAGACGACGGTTGGTGCTAGCTCAAGGTCAGTCTTACTTGAGCAAAGTATTGGGGGACACCTCTCTGAAGAGAACTGGGAGAGGATAGTGACCGCCTCTCGAACCGCCGCTGGAAGCGCAGGTTCAACTCAGCTAACGGGTGATATCCGCGAGTGGACTGGGGCGACAGATTCTGAATCTCTCCTGGTTGGAGCGACCAATCGACAGGGACGAACGCATTTAAAGCTCCTCGGGGATAATCGGGGCGCTGTCGCCGGCACCGTCATGATTAGCATCATTCTAGGAATGTTTTTCACGATGGGCGCACTTGTCCTAAACATCAAATTGCACACCGGCGCTGAACTGACTACGGCAAGTATTTTCCTCGCCGTCATGTTAGTAGTGCTCTCATCAAAGGCGTCAGTAAGGAGGGTTCGCCGAACCCACCAAGCCAATCTAAATTCGCTAATGGATCGAATCGTAGAGATTTCTGAATCGGGAACAACTACCGTGGAAGATCCAATTTCTTGGCAGCTTCAGAATTCATCCGACGCGATGGCCGAAGCCAAGAAATCAGAAGAAGCTAGATTGCAGCTCCCATAAGTTTGCCGACGAGTGCAGTGACGCCCATCGCTAGCGCTCCCCAAAAAGTCACTCGGATTGCACCTTTCAATATGGACGCTCCACCTGCGTAAGCTGCAGTGCATCCAAGCGCGGTTAAGGTGATTAGTGTGGCAACGGTTGTGATCATGCCGACGTTTGCTCTGGGTGAAAGCATGGCGGCGATGATCGGAACGATCGCCCCCACGGCAAATGCTCCCGCAGATGCAAATGCTGCTTGCTCGGGCCTTGCTCGATGCGTCTCGGTTATGCCGAGTTCCTCACGTGTGAGTGGGCGCCGAGCGCGTCGTGTGCCGTGAGTTGAATTGCGACTTGCGCTGCAAGGTTCCGATCCAGACCACGTTTAACAAAGATATCTGTGAGTTCATCAAGTTCTTTCGCAGGGTCGCGTGCGAGTTCGCGTCGTTCAAGCGCAAGGTCTGCGTTCTCGGTGTCGGCCTGAGATTGGACGGAGATGTACTCCCCAGCGGCCATCGACAACGCCCCAGCCACCAACCCAGCGATCCCCGTCAGCATGATGTTTCCTTGGCTCGCACCACTCGCGACCACTCCAACCACGAGGCTTGAAACGGAAACTACACCGTCGTTGGCACCCAAAACCGCTGCACGTAGCCATCCGATTCGGTGGGTTCGGTGGAACTCGGCGTGAAGCCTTCTCACAAGATTTTCAACTCAACTAGAACGTACCTGAGGTCAACGGATGCTTCGACGGAGGTTTCATGGACACCAAATTTGAGACTGGTTTTGAGGAGCACGTCAGGAGTAAAAATAAAGGTGCGATGAAACTACTTGAAAACGCCCGCCCAAGCGATCCGTCTCTCTCGAGTCAGAGCATGATGAAGGCGTTGGTGTTCAACGGCCCGGGACGAATCGCGCTCGAAGATCACGTCAAACCTAAGATCCTAGCGGCCGGAGACGCAATCGTTAGAGTTCTCAAAACCACGATCTGTGGCACTGACCTTCACATTGTTAAGGGCGACGTTCCGACTTGCACCCCAGGAAGGATTCTTGGCCACGAGGGCGTTGGAGTGATCGAGACAGTCGGTTCAGCCGTGACCTGCTTTAAGCCAGGCGACCACGTGCTGATCTCTTGTATCACCGCGTGCGGCAAATGCAGTTATTGCCGGCAGGGCATGTACTCACACTGCACGACCGGTGGTTGGATTCTCGGCAATATCATCGATGGAACACAAGCCGAATATGTTCGCATCCCACATGCAGAAACGAGCCTCTATCCGATTCCTGAAGACGCCGATGAAGAAGCCCTCGTGATGCTTAGCGACATCCTGCCCACAGGATTTGAATGTGGTGTTCTCAATGGAAAGGTCGCTCCCGGTTCCACCGTCGCCATTGTTGGTGGGGGACCGATCGGGCTCGCCGCACTGCTCACAGCTCAGTTCTACTCGCCGGCCGAAGTCATCGTGATCGACATTGACGAGAATCGCCTCAAGGTCGCGAAGAAGTTCGGTGCCACTGCGACGATCAACAACTCGGACGGTACGGCAAAAGACGAGGTGATGAAGTTGACAGAAGGATTGGGCGTCGATACCGCTATCGAAGCCATCGGCATTCCAGCATCCTTCGAACTCTGCCAGTCAATCGTCGCTGTCGGCGGAACGCTCGCGAACATCGGTGTTCACGGTGAGAAAGTTGACCTCCATCTGGAGAAGCTTTGGGATCGTAACATCTCGATCACAACCCGCCTGGTCGATACGGTCAGCACGACGATGTTGATGAAGATCGTCAAGTCGAAGAAGATTGATCCCACCCGATTGATCACTCACCACTTTTCGTTGTCTGAGGTGATGGATGCCTATGACACATTTCGCCAGGCTGCAAAGAACCATGCGCTAAAGGTGATCATCACACCATAACGCCGCAGTCAGTCGGCAGTCTTGCTTGCCCCTTTGCCAGACATCCCCGGAGAATCGTATTTTGGCTTTCCCGAAGGTATCGTTGATGACGGAGCGCTACCAACTCATGAAGGGAACTAGTCACGAATTCAAACGGAGAGATAAGGGCATATCTGGTGGGCTTGCAATGGCTGCGTGGCTGTTCATCCTCCCGTCCGGACACCGAACGGTTCGCGATGAGTATCTCGCGGGTTATCTCATCATTCCGACTGCAGAGAAGGTGGATCGAAGCTTCAACGCGGGCTTTTCGATGTATGTAGCGGCGTGGCCCTTACTGCGCAAATATCCTGGCCACCAGTTCCAGACTGGCTTGCCCGGAACTTGGATGTTTGCTCAGTGGGAGGGCAAGGCACCTGAAAAGATGTACTCCGATGTCGAGGGTGGTCTCGGATGGTGGCGTGACACAAGATTCCCAACCGAGACCCCAAAGTTCATCATGGGCGGGGTGGCTCCAAATTTTAGCGCGATTGCGAACGGTCCTGCGCACGGTTGGGGAACTTGGGAGAAGCCGCAAGGTCTCTATGGCGTAGCCCAACTCAGTCCGTGGGTTGTCTTTCCGATCGACGGTTTGAACGTCAAGCAGGGGACTTGTGGGGAGTTGTTTGGTTATGGCTACCTAACGCTTCCGCTTTGCGATCCGAAGCCGACGACGAGCGGGAAAGACATTCCGACCGGAGGAAATTGCTGGACGCTCTTCCTCAACACGGGAAACTTCAAAGGGCCGCTTGCGTTCTTCTTGCCAAACTTCTGGTCTAGCGCTAGCGTGAAAGAGCCTCGCCTTGCGGGACTGCTTCTCGATTCACGCCCGATGGATCCGAACATGCACATTCAGATGGAGACTCAGTACATCCCGTGCAAGTTTACGACTGATTCGAAAGGTGAATCCTACGCACGGATCGCACCTACTTCATTCCCCAGAGACGAAGCTGGAAATTCCGTTCTAGTGCACAACAGCACGGCTTACAACAAGAGCGCACTCTGGGATTCGGTTCAAGCGTGGTTCAGCGGCGGAAAACCGAGCTCTGGGCTGGTTGATTCGCAAGGGGCGTTTGTCAGAGGGTTTACCGGAGGTGGCAGTTCCTCGTGGCAAGTCCACTCTCCGCTCCCTGAGCAGAATGAAAAGAAGATTCCCATCGCCTGGAATTCATTCGCAAAACCGACCACAATCGATTCCAAGACGTTCGGTTATAAGTGGGATTACGCAAACGCAACACGGACCACAAGCCGGGACAGCAAGCTAGTGACCCTCCCAGAGTATTTCCATTTAGAAAACGCGGGCGATGAGAAAAAGGCGAAGTGGGTTCCCATCACTGCGGATAAGGTTCCTGCGGAGACGGGACTCAAAGAATTGAAGTGGGAT
>JBBRHU010000313.1:0-4325 GCA_038222255.1 Fimbriimonadales bacterium
CTGGTTCCAGCGGGCAAGTGGCAACCTTTCCAGAGGATCAATCGTAAATCCGAGTCGAAACTTTCCCACTTGGCCCGGCACTTCTTTCGTGTATCGCACTTCGGCTGCACCCTCGATTTCTCCACCAGCGGTAGCCAGACAGAATGTGACGCGCTCGTTGCTTGGCATTCCTCGGTTTGCGATCACACCCATTCCGGTTTCAGAGACATCGACGAGTTCGAAGTCAAACGCTGCTCCATTTGCATTGGCGATGCCTGTAATCCCAGGAACAACAATACGAGCATGTTCGTTAGCCTCGCGAAAATTGATCAAACTCGATACTGAGAGTTCAATTTCTAGACCCCGGGAATGCTCTGCGACGGCGTGAAAGCTCGCCAGCTTGTCCTTTCCATGGCATTCGGCATAGAACCTGTCGCCAAGTTCTACTTTTGAGAGAGGCTTGAAGTCGACCTTCGCTGACACGTTGGTAAGTTCCTTCATCCACCCGGTGAAAAACTTGGCGTCTTCAAGCCGCTGAAGCCTGACTCGTGTGTTGCTGAAGGTGTAAAGCTGCATGACCGATCTAAAGTTTCGGTCGGGAACAGCGGTTTCGCGATATCGGAGGGCCGACTTCGGGGCAAAAAATGTGGTCTTCCCATACTAATCCCGTCCCGACTCGGACCCCCGACAAATGGCGGTTTTGAGTCTGGTATAATCTTCTTTCACGCGCTCGTAGCTCAGTGGATAGAGCATCGGCTTGCGGAGCCGGGGGTCGGAGGTTCGAGTCCTCTCGAGCGCGCCATTTCCCCCTCGCCCATTCCAGCATTTTTCGTGCAAAACTACTTTTCGTGGTGCGACGATCTTTTTCGCTAGGGATCATTTGTCTTTCTGCCGTCGGCTGGAGCCAAGACCGCTCTCATCCTGTTGGGTTTCGGAAGGACATTGACGCGTTTCTTTCTGGAGATAAACTCTCTGCCCCTCCGGCTGAAGGGATCTTGTTCATCGGGAGTAGCATTTTTCGGGGTTGGAATGAACTCAAGTCTCAAATGGCACCACTGCCAGTTTTTAACCGCGCCTTTGGCGGATCACGTACTTGGGAGGTGAACGCCTATTTCGACGAGATGGTGAAGCCCTACAAGCCTCGCCTCATTGTCTATTACTGCGGCAGCAACGACGTGAACTCCGGGGAAACAGCAACTGAGATCGCGGCAAGATCCGAGTTCTTCATGGATCGAGTGGCAAGGGAGCTTCCTGGCACGAAGGTGATTTACTCCTCGGTGCTCAAGGCACCGCAGAAGAAGGCAAAATGGGATCTCGTTGACGCGATCAATTCACGAATGGAGAAGTACTGCGCAACTCAACCGGGACGAATCTATGTTGACCTCAATCCAGCCGTGTTTGACGAAAAGGGGCAGCCGCTGGATGAACTCTACGTGGCCGACAAGCTCCACTACAAACCTGCTGCCTACGTCGCCTTCACGAAGATCCTAAAGCCGATCCTCGCGAAGGCGTTCAAAGGTTAGTCCCTAAACCCTGACGAGAACTTCTTCTCGGTTGAACATACGCACTGTCACCACGAATCCGATTACGGCAAGCACGAGGCTGACCGCGATGCTACACAGCACTGGCAGCATCGTTGCCTTCCCCAACAAGGCAAGCCGCACGTTGTTGGCAGTGTTAAGGATCGGAATGAAGTTCACCCAGAGGGTGGAACCGTAGTCCGTTAGGCCGATGAATTGGCTGAAAATCGCCGGGATCAAGACGATGAAGCTCACCGAGGTTAGATAGGTCTGAGCCTCACGCGAGTTCTTCGCGTAGCTGCTCACGGCGACCAAGATGCACGAGAAAAAGAGTGAGGTCGGAATCATCAACACGAGGATCGTAAACGCCGCCGTCGGGCTTACGCCGAAGCCTCCCTTGAACATCACCTCTGAACCTGGCAGTTTCGCCACGCTCACGATGAAAATTCCCACAAGGCTGCTCAACGAGCTCAGTAGCGAGACCACAGAGAGCGCAAAGATCTTGCCCATGACAATCTCGTTACGACCAGCAGGCGTGATCAACAAGGTTTCGAGTGTGTTCTTCTCTTTCTCGCCTGCAACCAAATCACCTACAATTCCCATCGCACCATAGAACGCCCAGATGATGATGAGATAGGGGAGTAGCCCGACGATCATGTCGCCAGCACTCGCCTTATCTCCAATCTGGAGCTCGATCACCTTGAGCTTGATCGCCTCCTGAGCTGACTCAGGAATGTTTTTGAGCCGGAAAATCTCTTTAATCGCAGCTTTATTGGCGATTTCTACAACCGCTGAGACCCTGGCAAGCGCGATTTGTCCAGTCTGGTTTTTAGGGTCGACGATTGCGTCAATCGGCAACTGACCATTGTCCGAATCCTTAATCTCAAGCAAAATACGAGCTTTACCGCTCTTGACGAGTGCCTCGCCTTCCTCGCGCGTTGCGACGTCCACGACTTCAAACTTCGCCTTGCGAAATGCTTCGAGGAGGGGACTCGTCGACTTGACGACGTGGACCTTGGTGCCCTCGTTCTTGCCAACCGCCTTCACCAAAAAGCCCGTTAGTCCAACCATCATGATGATGAGAAGGACCGGCATGATGAACGCACCGGTACGGACGCGTTTGTCGCGAAACATCTCCTGGAGCTCTTTTTTTGCGACGTGCCAAGTTCGATTCATGACTTTGCGTACTCCGATTGGAATTGGACAAGCTTCAGAAACGCCTTCTCAAGAGAAGCCTCGCCGGTTTGATCCTTCAACCCTTGGACGGTACCTGCGCCCATGAGCTGGCCCGAGTGGATGATCGCAATGTGATTGCAAAGTCGCTCTACCTCGCTCATGATGTGGGTGCTAAACACTATGGTCTTGCCATTGTCGCGGGCTTCTTCGATGAACTCCATCACGGTTTGGCTCGTGACCACGTCCAGCCCTGCGGTGGGTTCGTCAAAAAACAAAACAGGAGGATCATGCAAGATCGTTCGGGCAATGCTAACGCGCTGTTTTTGCCCGGTCGAAAGCTTGTCGCACAATCGATCTTTGAACTCGTGGAGGTTCATCTTGTTGACGACATATTCGACTCGGTCCTCAAGCGCCTTCCCCTGAAGGCCGTAAAGTCCGCCAAAGTATCGAATCACCTCGAGCGAGGTCAATCGGCCGTAGAGCGCGGTCGAATTCGACATAAATCCAATGCTCGCACGGACCATCGCGGGGTCTTTCTCGACGTCGTACCCTGCGACTTCCGCACGCCCGGCAGTCGGGCGGATCACGGTAGAGAGCATGCGAAGGGTTGTCGTCTTTCCTGCGCCATTCACGCCCAAAAGCCCGAATATCTCGCCTGGCTTTGCTGTAAAAGTAACGCCTTCAACGGCCTTCACGGCACGCTTTTTTTGATCGATGAAGGTCTTGCTGAGGTTTTCGGTGATAACCATATTTCGGCGAGTTAGCCTCGCCAGTTATAGAATACGTGGCGGGGTCGAGTGAGGGTTCAAGGGTGAGATTGAACACCATTCAGTGACGTTGACTACTGGGCAGTGTATTGTATTTGTCAGCCCCGCAGTGCGGCAACGACAGCATCTCCCATCTGAACGGTGTTGACCAGAGTCTTGCCTTGCTCCGCGATGTCGGGAGTTCGGAGTCCACTGTCCAAAGCAGCATCTACGGCTGCTTCAATTCTGTCGGCGTTGGCGAAGTCCTCGAACGAGTAGCGTAGCATCATGGCCGCGCTTAAGATCGCAGCCAGTGGGTTCGCTTTGTTTTGACCAGCGATGTCGGGAGCGCTACCGTGAATCGGTTCGTAGAGACCGAACACTCGTCCGTTCCGAGCATCGCTTAGACTTGCTGAAGGGAGTAGCCCAAGCGATCCGGTGATCATTGACGCCTCGTCGGATAGGATGTCTCCGAACATATTCTCAGTAAGAATCACGTCGAACTGTCCAGGATTTCGCATCAACTGCATTGCGCAGTTGTCGACGAGCATGTGTGAAAAGGTGATGTCGGGATTCTGGGCCGCGATCTCCGTGACAACTTCGCGCCACAGCCTACTCGTCTCAAGCACGTTTGCCTTATCGACACTCATGATCTGGCTTTTTCGCTGCCTTGCAATAGCCATGGCGTGGTCGGTAATCCGCACGATCTCGTGGCGATGGTAGACACAAGTGTCAATCGCTGTGTTGCCATCATTCCGCCGCTCGCGGGGTTCGCCAAAGTAGATCCCGCCCGTCAACTCTCGAATAACGACGATGTCAACATTTCCGGCATCGCCACGAAGCGGGCTGGCATCCTTCAAGGCGCGCAAAGTCTTGGCTGGTCGGACGTTGGCATAAAGTGAGA
>JBBRHU010000314.1:0-4318 GCA_038222255.1 Fimbriimonadales bacterium
CACGCCGCCACTTCGCGAGAAAATTCTTCAGATTCTTCCCGTAGTTCGGTCTGAACTCCTTGTTGAACATGTCGTTCTCGCCTTGATGCCACATAAACCCTTCGATCTGATATGGCACTTTCTGGCGGTCAAGTTCAGCCAGAGAGGATCGAACATGCTGCAACGCAAGCGGGTACAGCTTGAATCCACTGGGGTTATCTGGATTCCAATCACCGCCCAGATCCGTTCCGCCGGCGGCGCACTTGATGATCGCGATGGGCGCCTTTGTCTCCCGAGAAACTCTTCTCGCAAAACTCAGCTCGGGGCCAACGACGCCGTTCAATGGTTGCAACGGCACCCAACCATTTGAAGTAAGTTTCTCCTCCCGTCCAAGGTTGTATGAGAACAGGACGTTGGGTTGAGGCTTACCCAACCCGACGAAAGGCGGAAAGCGCTCAATATCCTGCGCCTTCGAATCAGACCCCACCATGTTCGACTGCCCCGCGAATATGAAAACGCGCAGAGTTTTCTTGTCACCCTCAACCCGTTGGGGCTCAGCGTGATCGGCGGCCACTAGGAAAAACAAGAGCAGAGTGCAGCAGATATGGATATGTTTCATGGTGAAGAATATCAATTACAGTGATTCCTCTTCGGCTATCGTTGCAAGATTTACTCACTAGGTTTGGAGTGCAAATCCTTTGGTTTCAGGGTCAAAGGGTGTGCCTTCCCTGCCACAGTATTGAACTTCCACGACTTGCTGCCATAAACCACTTTGCAGGGAAGACCGGCCTTAGAGTGGATGACTACCTGAGTCAAGAGACCACCTGCCCAGTGCATGTCAACCACGAAGCCACCTCTTGCACAAATGCCCTTGACACTTCCAGTCGGCCATACCTTCGGCAAAGCCGGCAACAAGTGAATCGAACCCGTATGACTTTGAACAAGCATTTCACAGACACCTGCAGTTGCGCCAAAGTTTCCGTCGATCTGGAACGGCGGGTGAGAGTCGAATAGGTTCGCGTAAACGCCCCCGCCGCTGTCGCCATAAATTGTCTTAGTCTCCTGAACAATGTTTAAGAGACTCCTCAGCATCTTGTAGGCATGGTCGCCGTCCCAAAGTCTTGCCCAAAAGTTGATCTTCCATGCGCGACTCCAGCCCGTGCTCTGGTCGCCTCGCGCCTGCAGCGAGACCCTTGCAGCTTCTGCAAGCTCTGGAGTTCCGCGGCGAGTGATCTGACGGCCAGGATGCAAAGCGAAAAGATGGGAAACGTGACGATGGGTGTCCTTGGCATCATCTTTGTCTGCCTCCCATTCCTGCAACTGGCCCCACCGGCCGATCTTCGGCAGCAGCAGCTTGTCTCTCAGGCCAGCGATGTGGTCGCGGAATTCCTTGTCGTCACCAAGAATGTCTGCTGCTTCAATCGTGTTCGTAAAGAGGTCGAAGATAATCTCTTGGTCGTACGTCACGCCCTCTTCGGAGGGTCCGTGCTCGGGGGACCAGCCGTCTGGGGTGACAAGCGTGCCATCTGCGCGCCGCTTGAGATGATCGTCCCAAAACTGGCAGACTTCCCGAAGAACGGGGTAAGCGGTCTTGCGGAGGTACGCCTTGTCACGACCAAAGGCGAAATGCTCCCACAGGTGTTGTGCGTACCACGCGCTCCCAGGTGGGTTCCACTTCCAGTAAGAAACGCCACAAGCGTTGTTCATCGTCTGAACAGTCCAACCCCTGACATTGCCGTATTTCCTTCGGGTGTTCTTACCGCTTACTTCACGAATGCTCGACACATAGTCGATCAGCGGTCGGTGACATTCCCCGAGGTTGGCTGGTTCGGCTGGCCAATAGTTCATCTCGATGTTGATGTTGGAGTGATAATCACAGGCCCAAGCAGGCTGGTTGCTATCATTCCAAACCCCTTGAAGATTGGCGGGCAATGATCCCGGGCGCGAGCAACTGATGAGCAGATACCGACCGAACTGGCAGAAGAGCGCTTCGAGATTCGGGTCAGAGGTCTTGTTCCGCGTGTACTCCTCTAGCCGTGCCAACGTCGTCTTGGCGAGCAAATTCGGGTTAGTTACACCTAAGTTGAGAGAGAAGCGGCGGAACAGTGATTGATAATTTGTGACGTGTTGCCCGAGAAGTGATTTGACGCTCTTCTTCGCCGCTGCTTCCACCTTTGAACTAACGCTCGCGTGGGGGTGTGCGCCGATCCATTTCTTGGAATGGTCTTGCACAAAATTGGTGCCCGCCCCTAGAATCAGCGTGATGCTGTCGCACTTCTCAAATAATAAGCTGGTGGCAGGGGTGGAGATGTTCCATGGGTTCTTGTTCTCTGCCAAGTCGCTGCTAGCGACTAGCGTGCCCTTCGTGTTCTGAACAAGCAGTTGGGCTTCATACGCTAGCCCGTTGTCGAGCATCCCAGTCGAAGTGAACTTCCGACCATCAATACTGATCTTTGCCCCGTGCATATCCGCAAGTTGGATTCGCCCGGTGTACGCGGCAGGCTTGCTCGCCGACAGCTCGACGACCAAGACCCCTGCGGGATGACTCACAAAGGCGGTTTGCTGATAGCGAACGCCCAAATATTCGTAGGTCACCTTATGTGTGGCTCTATCGATGTCGAGTTCACGTCGGTAGTGCGTCACCTGTGAGAAGTCATGACCGAGGTGGATCAAAATATCGCCGAAAGCTTGGTAGGCACCAAGGTTTTGCCCTTCGTCGCCGAGCCCCTCAACTGCAATCAGGTCTCCGGCCCACAAGCTGATTTCATTGAATTGAATCCGTTCGACTTCGGTTCCACCAAAGAGCATTGCTCCGATCGGCCCATTTCCGATTGGCAACGCCTCGGTCATCCACGATTTCGCCGGACGGTCAAACCACAGACAAAGCTCCCCCGATAAATCGACCGTCGGAGTGCCATCGAATGCCAACTCCACCGCGCTGGCGAGAGGCTGTAAGCTCAGCGCTGTCGTGGCCACGGAGGCAGATAATAGAAATTGACGCCGAGAAACTGAACTGTCGGGAGTCTTTGAATTGGCTTCCATGAGCTGTCCCCTGAACCAGAGAGGGCCATTCTACACCTACACCCTTTCGATTGTCCCCCCACAATCTGGCTGACAATCCGTGTCTGATTATTGACCGCGATGTTATCACATTGATCAGGACGCGGAGAGCACCGGATTGACAGATTAACTGTCGCCAGACACTTTGCCCTTTAGCGATATCTTGCAAGAAACACCAAGAAGCATTCTTGAGCGAGTTGACCGGAGTCAATTTTGACCATTTGGGTTCGATGGTGGAGATTGAAGGACGCGTTTTGCAAACAATTGAGTTTCATTAATTGATAGCCGTGGCCAATGCCATGCATGACAACGACTCTGCAAAAGAGATACAAGCGAGCACTTTTCTCCATCGAGTCCAGGTGCATCGCTTGTGAGGCAGAGGTCGTCCCTGCGATCCTGAATCCTGGGTAGCTTCGCGTGTGCTCGGCACCGTTAGAGCTTCGGTGACGTCAGTTCGCCTACCGTTCACTTTAAAGTCATATAGTGATTAACATAGCAGTTTCTCGCCCCACCTTCCATCTCTTAATATGCTTTATATCGGGTCACTCGACCCGATAAAACCATTTTGGATGAAAAGGAATGACCTGCGGAATTATTGCGATTGAGACGAGTCCGTCGATGCCAGGTGACCTTTCCACCATCGAGTTGGTGGACGCATCTTTGTGCTGCTTTTGTCGGAGACGAGGGGAAAGGGACGCTTGCGAGGGCGTTGGTTCCGTGGATTTGCTACCGGTTTCCTACGAAGAATTCTCGCCAAGCATACGGACGGGATCTTGGAGATTTGGCGGCGCACTTGCGGGTGCTGGACGTTGATCCGTTCCAGGTCACCGGCGACAATCTTCGGATGTAGAAGGAAGCTCTTCGCAGAGCGGCCAGGCGTGTGCTACGATTGCCCGCAATTCGGCGCACCTATGAGCAGTGGGGGAAGGAGGGCTTTGCCGACGGGCACACTGTGCAGGACATTCAAGCGGCCGAGTCGCCTTGAATAGAGAAGCACTCAACGCCAGGCTTAACCCAAAGTGAAGCGTCCAAGCTCCTGCATGCTCCGGACACCCCGACGGTGATGGGGATGTGTGACCAGGTTTAAAACGGCGTGCAGGGTTTCTGCGATCTCGAATGCACCCGTTGTCCACGTCGAGCGAACAGATGTCGATTGGTATCTCCGCGCGACAGAGAAGGGTGGGAAGAAGAGCCGGAAGATTTTGCTCGAGGCTGCACCGCCGCTTCTTGCTTAGATAGAAGCCGCAGGTATTCGCTATGACCGAGAGGGGCCACTGTT
>JBBRHU010000315.1:0-4298 GCA_038222255.1 Fimbriimonadales bacterium
TGCGTCCGGACTGGAGACATCGAAGAGGTCGGCGACACGAGCCACCTCACGTTCTTTGAGATGCTCGGCAACTTTTCGTTTGGAGACTATTTCAAGCGAGAAGCAATCATGTTCTCTTGGGAGTTCTTGACCTCCCCCGAATGGCTCGGTCTGGACCCAAAGCGACTCGTCTTCACCATCTTTCACGAAGACGACGAAACCTACGCTGAGTGGTCGAAGTGGATCAGTCAAGCTGGTCTCAATCCCGAATGGCGCATCTTTAAGCTCACCGACGAGACGAACTATTGGCCAGCCGGCTCGTTCACAAAAGGCCCTCCCGGACCTTGCGGACCTAACAGCGAGATGTTCTATTGGGTTGGCGAGGGCGAGGCACCCTCTGGTCCTTACACTGCGGAAGACTATATCCGAGACGACAAGGCCGGGAACTGGCTCGAGATTTGGAACGACGTGTTCATCTCGTACGAGTGGCAGGGCCATCTCAAAAATCCAGATCGCCCTTCGGAAGGATACGTGAAGGTCGGCATGCCTGATCTGCCGTTCCGTTCGATCGATACCGGCATGGGTCTCGATCGAACGGCCACGGTGCTCGGCGGATTCAAGTCGATTTACGATACCGACGCTTTTGCACCCATCATCGCGAAGATTCAAGCGATTGGAATGACACAAGGTCAGCCGCTAGTCTACGGTGCAGATGCCGAAAAGGATCGCGCAGTCCGAATCATCGCCGACCACATTCGAACCGCAGTCTTCTGTATTACCGATGGCATTCTCCCCGCGAACAATGGACGTGGATATGTCTTGCGCCGACTGATCCGTCGCGCCGTGCTTAAGGGCTCACGGGCGCTTGGGTTTCACTCGGCCTTCTTCCACGAAGTTTATGAAGGGGTGGTTGAGGCGATGGGCGATTTCTATACGGAGCTCGAAGAGCGCCGAGATACGATCGTTGAGACGCTGAAGAATGAGGAGGCGCTGTTCCGCCGCACGCTGGAAAAGGGCATGGACTACTTCCTAGAGGTCCTCCGCATCCATCACACGGCGGACCATATTGAACGGGCTGGGGGTAGCTGGGGTCGTAGTGCGCGAGCCATCAACTTTGGTCAAGATTGGATTAAATCGCCTGAAGACTATCTGCGTGTAATACCAGCAGAAAAGCGCATTCAGATCTTTGACGGCGAGAGGGCATTCCGACTCTATGACACCTTCGGCTTTCCTCTAGAAGTCACCGAGGAGTTGGCGGCTGAATTGGGAATGAGTGTTGATCTAGCGGAATACGAATTCCAGATGGAACAGGCCCAAGAATTGAGTCGAGGAAGCCAAGATCGAGAATCGGTTTACGGTGGCCTGAGCAATTCTCACGAAGTCAGCCACCTCGATGCACCCGAGACGACGCTCTTCCTTGGATACCACTCGCTTACCGAGCAGGCGATCATAACACGTCTCAAAGGGAACATGGTTTCGCTTGACCGGACGCCGTTTTACGCAGAGTCGGGCGGACAGGCTGGAGACCACGGCACGATCACTTTCGAAGGCACCACTCACAAGGTGATCGGAACGACCAAGTCGAACAACATTTGGTGGCATGAGCTTGAAGAACCCCTCACCATTTCCGAACTCGGCAAGACCGTAGTCGCCACCGTTGACCCAGACCGACGGGCGCGCATCCTTCGAAACCACACCGCAACCCACCTGCTGCAAGCCGCTCTCCGCTCTGTGGTTGGAAACCACGTCACTCAGGCGGGAAGCGCAGTTGGGCCGGACAGCCTTCGGTTTGACTTTACGCACGGAAAAGCGCTGACAGCGGACGAGATTGAACAGGTCGAGCAAATCGTCAATCGCGAAGCGCTTCGAAACACGTCGGTCCAAATTCATGTTGACCTCCCGATTGCCGAAGCAAAGGCGAAAGGGGCGATGGCGCTGTTTGGTGAGAAGTACGGCAACCTCGTGCGGATGGTCGAGATTGGTGAGTTCAGCAAGGAACTTTGCGGCGGAACCCACGTGAAGTCAACCGGAGAGATCGGACTCTTCAAGATCGTTAGCGAAGCCAGTGCTGCCTCCGGAGTGCGACGTATTGAAGCAATCACAGGCGAAGCTGCCTACGACTGGGTACGAGAACAGAATCGTATCATCCGCGAGTCTGCACACCTGCTCAAATCGAACCCGAAAGACGTGCTCGGTGCAATTGAACGAGTGGTCGAATCCGCGAAGGAGGAACGCAGAAAGCGCGAAAAGGCCGAAGCAGCACTCGCAAAGGGCGACGCGGGCGAGACGTCTGAAGTCCACGAAATAAACGGGTTCAAGGTCGCAGTTCGTCAGTTTGCGGAGATGGATGCCAAAATCGTTTCCGAGTGGGTGGACGACGTTATCGCGCGCGACGCGAATGCAGTCGTGATGGTCAGCCTAGTTACCGATGGCAAGATTACGTTCACGGTCAAGGTCGGTAAGGCGGTGGGAGCCAAGGTCCACGCAGGCAACCTCATCCGCGAGATTGCAAAGGTGGCGGGCGGCGGAGGTGGCGGACGGCCCGATTTCGCTACCGCCGGCGGCCGTGATGCCTCCAAGGTTGCCGAGGCGCTCGCTCAGGGCCTTACGTTGCTTCGGCCTGCCTAATCTTTTCTGAGATTCGTCGTTGCATGCCTGCACAGGTGCCAATGACGAATCCCACTAGGCAGTATGTGAATCCGGAGAGTCCAGCGACAGTTACCGGCAGCACGAGCGCGAGGACGATCGCCAGAAGGGGTACGCACAGCAGATAAAGTTGCTCCATGAACCACGCATGCGTGATCGCTGTCTCAAGCTCGTCGAGGGCCAACGCGTCTCGCCGGTGGTAGGCGTAACGGTACAAGACCGCAAAGACCATGTGAATGAGGAAGAACCCAACCCCATACAGAATGAACAACTCTCTAACTTGGTGCGGCGTGATCTCAATCGTGAACTGCTTGCTCAGGGTCTGCAGAATCATTCCGTTCACAAACAGGTTCATTACGAACTTCAGAGGGTAGACGAATGCCAGGATGATGAAGAGAAGCACTCCGGTCACAGCCTTGACGACTGAATCATCGAGGCCGTAGCGCCGATAAAACATATTGTGCTGACCCCAAACTGAGAAAAGGAAGAGGAAGCAAACACCAAATCCGGGGAAGTTCCGAAGCGCGTCGATCATAGCGACGTATGATTTCGGGACCTCTAGGCTGACAACGATCAGGGTCAGCGCGAAAGCGAAGACGCAGTCGGTAAAGCATTCAAGCCGGGAAACCTCGCTCCCTCTGTATCGAAAGCCGAGACGGTCTACCTTTGGGGTCTTGGCCCCTAGTGCTCTGCGCAGCATTTCCTATGCTAGCGCAGAACCGTACCTGTCTGCTTTAGATGTGCTCGGTGAATATTCAGGTCCTATTCGTAAAGTTCTCGCCCGAGCCGCCAGACAATTTAACAAGGTTATGTCTTCTCGCGCAGAAAAGTCTCCGGCGGCGATCTTTCGCGAACGCCTCTGGATAGCGGTGTTTGCCGAGGCAGGCGTTTCCTTATTCACCTATTTCACTGCTCCTAGCACGGTGAAGACAGTGGTGCTCTCTGTCTTTGGGCTTTGCTCGGCCCTACTCGGCTACCTCTGGACGAGGAACCTTCCCGCGATCAAGGATGCTGAAGACCCTCGCGGAGACCTTGTTCGCACCACCACCGTCTTGCGAAACTACTGTTGGGTGGCCGCAGGCTCATTTGCCGTGGAAGCGATTTCACCCTTGTTCGGTGCCTTCGGGGAGACTCTGTTGTCGTGCGCGAAGATCGCTATGACATCCATTTACGGGTTTTGGATGGTAGGTCTGCTGCTTCTTCCACCCCGGACTCGGGCAGGATTGGAACTCAAAAGGGCAATCGTCGACACCGTCTTGATATTTGCAATCATCCTGAGCCTCGGGTGGTTCTTCTGCGTCAAGTTAGTGGAATCCAGGCTACACGGAGGGCCCCAACCGCTCATCCTTCCCGCAGCCCTGATGACCGGTGATGCCATGCTTCTTGCCACCTTTTTGGCGATGCGAGTCCGATTGCATGGATCAGCGCTGGGAAAGGAACTTCACGTTTTCGCCGCCTTCATCGCCTGGAGTTTCATCACAGACGCAAACAACTTTGTCGAATTTGCGACAGGAAGAGCCGGAAGCACCGCTTGGGACACGATGGGATGGACGGCGGCGATTTTGGTGACAGCCGCCTACCCGGCTTACCTTCTCACTCGCCGAGATGTTCGCCGCAGCTCGGAGGGTGAACTCGTCAGCGCTGCATCCAAGGCCGACTCTATCATCCCACTT
>JBBRHU010000316.1:0-4294 GCA_038222255.1 Fimbriimonadales bacterium
GGCGGGCGTGGGCATCGGAAAGGACCCTTTGCCAAGGACCGATTCGGCAAGCTCGACCGCGGCAGATTGACTGAACAAATCTGTGATCACCGACGATTCGCGTAGCTCCGGACAATAGGTTTGAGATCTTAAGGTGGGCAAGATCGCAGGGTCCATTCCCTCGCCGAGGGAATGGTTGATCGCCTTCACCGCGCGGTTCACGAGTGCCTCGGAAACAAGGCTCGGAACGACGGTGTAACCGGCTTCAAAGATCTCTTTTTTCTGTTCGATTGAGAATTCCACTGGCCCAAAGCTTATCACGACAGCATGCCCGGGCCTTTCAGAAACGCCGCGAACCCTTTGAGCGTCCATAATTTTGTGATGAAGAGATTTTTGATCGTTGCAGCAGCAGCCGTTGCTATTTCCGTCCATGCAGATCTTGGCGTTGGAGATAAGGCTCCTGCGCTTAAAGTTGCCAGTATCGTGAAGGGTGCAAAGGTAGACCTGTCGAAGGGAGTCCACGTCGTAGAGTTCTGGGCGACCTGGTGCGGCCCATGCAAGCAGAGCATTCCTCACTTGACCGAAATGGCCAAGAAGTACAAGGGAAAGGTTGACTTTACTGGCGTATCTGTTTGGGAAAATGGCGCCGACCAGATCGGACAAGTCAAGAAGTTCGTCACCGAGATGGGCAACAACATGAACTACAACGTCGCCTTTGACGGTGAGTCCAAGTACATGGCCAACAACTGGATGATTGCCGCAAAGCAAGACGGTATCCCAGCATCGTTCATCGTGAAGGATGGCGTGGTTCTCTGGATCGGCCACCCGATGGACGGACTTGATGAGACCCTCGGCAAGGTCCTCGGCGGCAAGTATGATGCCGGTTCCGCTCGCAAGGCAGCTAAGGCCGAAGCAGACCTGAAGGCAAAGCAACGACAGCAACAGATGGCAATGCAAGGCAAGATCAAGCCTTTCGTTGATGCCATGCAAAAGAGCGATTTCAAGGCCGCCCTCGCTGCTCTCGACAAGCTCGAAGGCGACAAGGGACTCCCGGAAGGCTTTGTGAAGGCGCAGAAGATTGGCGTCTACATCAAACTCGATGACTCCCGCGCCAACGCACTCGCAACCGAACTTGCAGCCGGAATGCTGAAGAACAACGCCATGGGATTGAACTCAGTTGCTTGGGACATGGTCGATCCAGAGCAGAAGCACAAGAACATGGACTACAAGGTCGCTCTCTCGCTCGCCAAGCGATCGGTCGAACTCTCCAAGGGAGCAAGCCACGAGTCACTCGACACGCTCGCCGTTGCTTACTTCCGAGTCGGCGACAAGGCCGAAGCCCTCGCGACCGCCGAAAAGGCCCTCGCACTTGCTAAGAAGCAAGGCGGCGCAGCTGATTCCGTAAAGGAATACGAAGCCCGCATCGCCTGGATCAAGAAAGGCTAATTGAATCTAGCGCCGGAGCTTTTGCTCCGGCGCACTAGTCCGCCCACATCGCGGCATCCTTCACCCTCACTCTAGTCCGAAGGCGAATATCTCGCGAGCTAGAGCCGATGAGGACTTCGAATTCTGCGCCTGCATCGATGCGCCATTTCTTGGCAACCGGATCGAAGAAGCCGAACGCTTCTTTCGAAAGCTCAAACGTCAGAGTCTGCTTTTGCCCTGCCTTTAGGAACACCTTTTGGAACCCCTTCAACTCTTTGATCGGGCGGAAGACGGGGGCGTTGATGGGGCGGACGTAGAGTTGGGCGACCTCACCACCCTCTCGTGAACCAGAATTGACCAGGTCGAACTGTACGTTTTGCACTCCGCCTTTGACGCCGGTTCGAAGTCCCTCATAGCGGAAAGTGGTGTAGCTGAGTCCATGGCCAAACGGGTAGGCGGGTTGGATTCCCTTCGCGTCGAACCATCGATAGCCCATGAGCAGGCCTTCGGAGTAGTCGACCTCTTTGTTCACGCCGGGATATTCACGGTTGGGAACGATCGGGTTTTGGTGAGCGGGCGAGTCGGTTAGAGCTACGGGGAACGAAACCGTGAGCTTGCCGCTCGGCGAGATCGCGCCGAACAAGATACGTGCGATCGAGTTCCCGCCCTCCATTCCTGGATACCATGCTTCGAGGATCGACTTCACCTCGTCGTCCCAGTTCTCAATCGACACTGGGCTACCGTTTGTTAGAACCACAATCGTCTTTGGGTTGACTTGGGCAACGGCTCGAACCAGAAGGCCCTGATCACCCATCAATTTGAGCGAAGGTTTGTCCCAACCTTCGGTGTCCCACTTGTGGTTTGTTCCAACGCAGACGATGGCAACATCGCACTTCTTGGCGAGCTCGACCGCTTTCCAGAACTCAGGATCGCGTCCCAGTGTCGGCGGCATCCAAACGAGGGAGCAATCAGCTTCGCCAGTCCCCTGGTAATACTCAACCCGCACCTTGTAGACAGTGCCTGCGATCAGGTCGAGGGTGGTAAATTTCGAAGTCGCGGCTTGGTCTTTCCAATTGTCAACGATGAGTTTATCGTCAATAAAGAGCCGAGAGCCGTCGTCGGACCGCGTTCCGATCTTGTATTGGCCAGTGACGATCGGCCGGATCGTCGTCTCGAATCGAACCGAATAGTTATCCTTCGGAATCGCTTTCTGAGCATCGTGGATTCCAGCAACAGAGACCTCCTTCATGCTCAACGTCAGGGCTTCGTCTCCGTCAAGATTCATACCTAGGAAAATGTGAGCCGTTACTGGTGAGGCATAGACGTTCTCAGGGATACGAGTGCCTTCGTCGCTCGCGTACGGAACGCCGAGCGCGTATTCAACTTGGACGTTCGGTCCAACGAATCCCTGAATGCCGTGAAGTGGAGAAATCTCATAAGGAGAATCAACCGCAGAGCTGCCCCCCGAGAAGCCATGCACTGACGACGCGCCGGGGCCGATTACCGCGATCTTGTACTTGCCATTTCGATCGAGTGGGAGCGTTTTCCCCTCGTTTTTGAGGAGGGTGATCGACTCGTCGGAAACGTAGCGAGCGATGTTGAGATGACCAGCCGTGTTCGCCTGCGCTGGTTCTTTGGGTGCCATCGATTGCGCCGTGAACATTGCGCGGAGATTGCGGCGAACCATTTCGTCAACCACCTTTTCCGGCACCTGTCCCGCTCGAACCGCTGCGGCAAGCTTCTCGTTCAGGAAGTTCCCAGGATAGCTCCCAGGCATCTCAAGGTCACATCCCGCAAGCGCGGTGGCGACCGTCGAATGAACTGCCCCCCAGTCGCTGATAACGCTTCCACGAAAGCCCCACTCTTTCTTCAACACCTGGTTCAAGAGCCAAGGGTTTTCGCTGCACCAAGCACCGTTGAGCTTGTTGTAGGCAGACATCACGGTAAGCACTCCTCCGTCCTTTACGGCTGCCTTGAAAGCTGGAAAGTAAAGTTCTCGAAGCACGCGCTCGTCGACCTTGGTATTGACGTCCATCCGGTCGATTTCTTGGTTATTGGCGGCGAAGTGCTTTACGCAGGCAGCAACGCCCTGGCTTTGAATGCCGCGAATGATCGGCACCACCATCTTCGAGGCGAGGAAAGGGTCCTCGGTCATGTATTCGAACGTCCGGCCGCCGAGGGGAGTGCGGATCATGTTCACCGCCGGACCGAGCTGGACTGTGGTTCCAAACGCTCGAGCCTCACGCCCAAGGGCAACTCCAAATTGTCCGACGAGCGCTGGATTGAACGTGCTTGCTAAAGAGATACCGGTCGGGAAATAAGTCGCCTTTGGCCCTCGAACTCCGTGAGGACCATCAGTCATCTTGAATTCCGGAATGCCAAGTCGCGCAATCGCCTTTGTCGCGAAACCCGAACCGCCGTGGGTTAGCGATACCTTTTCGTCTAGCGTCAATTGAGAAAGGATGCGCTCTACCTTTTGATCGATAGGAGTCTGCTGTCCGCCGACTGCGATAAAAGGGAGCAACAAAGAAACCACATTCTCATTTTGACTCGCATCGCCGGGAGTGTCATCATCAAGACATGAAAGCCTATGTCGAACTCGTATGTAGCTCGGTCGAAGATTGCGTCATTGCAGAGCGTGCAGGAGTCGATCGAGTCGAGCTTGCCGTTGAAATGTCGGTGGGCGGCCTCACCCCTTCGATCGGCACAATGAAGGCAGTCCGCTCCGCAGTTTCGATCCAGGTGATGGCGATGGTCCGTCCACGATCGGGTGGCTTCTGCTTCTCAGACGGAGAATTTGCTGCCATGCTCATCGATGCCAAAGACCTTCTCGAGGCAGGAGCAGATGGCCTGGTGTTTGGGATTTCAAACATGGACGGCACCCTCGACC
>JBBRHU010000317.1:0-4288 GCA_038222255.1 Fimbriimonadales bacterium
GACAATCGCGAAGACTCCAATCCCGAGCAGGATTCGCCAAGCTCGTGTGCCTCTGACTAGCATCAACAGCCGGTAAAGGATGAAGGTGACTAGGCAAATGTCAACGATGGCGATGAGCACATCTTTGCCATCACCGAACCGATCCGTCCAAAAGTTACGCGAAAAAGGGTCCAAGGGAGTCTGAGTTCATTCTAGCCTATGTGCATCTGTTCTTGAGGCCGACCATAATAGGTGAAGAAACTTTCGTTTCCCAACTGCCATGTCTGACACTCCGCAACGCCCGCTTGACGATATTCGAAAGGATATCGACCGCATTGATACGACGCTGGTGAAGCTGCTCAGCCAGCGAGTTGAGCTTGCAATGGAGGTTGGAAGGGTGAAGGGAAGAGATGGCCGACCATTCTTTACGCCTGAACGAGAGCGAGCAATTTTCGAGAAGCTCACGCGCGACAATCCGGGACCTTTGCTACCGAGCCAACTCAAGGCGATCTTCCGCGAAATCATTAGCGCAGCGCGTGCGGCTGAAAAGCCCCTTCGTGTTGGATACTGGGGCCCCCCCGGCACCTTTACCAATATCGCCGCGATCGAAACCTTTGGGAACAGCAGCGAGTTCGTCCCCGAAGAGAGCATCGAAGATGTCTTCCTTGCGGTTGAGCACGGGCGATGCGACTATGGCGTGGTTCCGATGGAGAATTCTGTGGCGGGCGTTGTACCAGAGACCCTCGACATGTTCCCCTGGACGAATGTGAAGATCTGCGCGGAAACCCACATCGCGATTCACCACCACCTGGCTTCGCTCGCTACTGAGCTGTCGCACATCAAGCGCGTCTACGCTGGCCCACAGCCAGCAACACAGTGCAAGCGATGGTTGCGCGAACACTTGCCTAAGGTCGAAATTCTAGAAGTGGTGCCTACTGCGAGAGCGGCACAACGTGCGAGCGAAGATCCCGAAGGAGCCGCTATCGCCAACAAGCTTGGTGCTCAAATGGCAGGGATTCCTCTTCTTGTTGAACATATCGAGGACAATCCAAAGAACCAAACCAGATTTCTTGTGATCGGCTACAACGAGCCGGCAAAGACAGGTCGGGACAAGACAAGCGTCATGTTCAACCTACGCAATCGACCTGGAGAACTCGTGCGAGCATTGCAGGCTTTTGAACTGAATGGCGTGAACCTTTTGATGATCGAAAGCCGACCATCGCAAAGAGCATCTTTCGAATACCTTTTCTACTGTGATTGCGAGGGCCACCGGACGGACGGAACGATGCAAGCCGCACTAGAAACCCTCAGAAAGTCTGCGCTCGAAACCGTTGTGCTCGGGAGCTATCCGACCCAAGAGCAGATGAAGTAGCGACGATGCGAGATTCCACCAGACAATCGCTGATCGGCTGGGGACTTGTCCTCGGTGTTATCCTCATCGTCTGCGGCATTGGCGGAATGTGGGTGTTCGGGGTATCCGGCGTCTACCGCGGAACCTATACACGAACTCCGGGGACGAACCAAATCACCGACGCCGGGGCGATGAATTATGTGCCGATCACAATCTTGGTGATTCTGGTCGGAGTGATTCTTAGCCTTGGCTGCCTGTTCTACGGCCATTTCTTTGTTAAGAATCAAAACAAGGGGAAGACCGAAACTGAAGAGTATTGCAAGGTCATTGCCCGTTTTGCGATCGATCGCACGGGCCAGATGCTTAATGAGTGGTGGGATTTGGAGGACGGTGAAAAGCTGCGGTACTACGTCAAGCTCCAGATTCCGAACAAGCCTGAGATCATCGAATTTGAATGCGACGTCCCCGTGTTTCATGCTGCGTTAGAGGGAAGCAGCGGTCAGGCGACCTTTCAAGGACGCTGGCTTGGCCGCTATGTGGTGTATATGGGAGACGGTAGCGGTCCGAATGACTACCAGCCCTAGGCAGGGAAGTTGGCTCCTGATGGCTGAGTTGTGAAGAGATTGTTAATAACCGTCAGCTAACACGGGCTGAATGTCTTCTTAACAATAGCGGTCCTAAATCTTAACATGCGAAACGGAGTGCGTTCTTTCCGAGGCTTTACCCTCATCGAGCTTCTTGTTGTCATTGCAATCATTGCAATTCTTGCTGCGATTCTGTTCCCGGTTTTCGCCCAGGCAAAGGAAGCCGCCAAGAAGACGAGCTGCCTTTCGAACAACAAACAGATCGCAACTGCGGTCTATATGTACGCTCAGGATTCTGACGACACGATGTGCCAGACGAGCTGGGAGAGTTCACTTACACCTCAGACGTTCAACCCAGGTGGAAAATATCAGATTCACTGGACCTACTTGATGCAGCCTTACATCAAGAGCTACGACATGTTCAAGTGCCCGAGCGACTCCGATCCTCAGACCCCGAAGTTCCTTTGTCCCAACGGTGCAGCTGACCTCGGAAAGCTGGACGCGTCTGGCCAGATGTATTGCGACTGGATGGCTCAGAAGTACAGCTACATCCCGAACTACAACGTGATGCCAGCCCACGACTGGACGCCAGTTTCGCAGACGATCTATCCTTCGCCTGCAGAAACGATCATCGCGACCGAGCGACGACGAAGCCTTGACAATGGGACGCTGATGGGAGCTCAAAAGGGTCTCAGCGGATTCAACCCGTCGCAGCCTTGCCCCGGTTCGGTTCAGGTTGCACCACAGTACGCGTTGATCACGTCGTTGAACTACGCTTTCTGGACCGAGGGTCAAGCCATTCAGCACGCAGCGACTGACACAAATGACAAGACGGACATCGTCCGAGTCAAATGGGATCGACACTCCGGCGGAGCAAACTACTCTTACGCAGACGGTCACGCGAAGTTCCAAAAGATCGGCCAAACCTTGAACGCTTCTGCGTACCAATATGGCCCGCAGTTCTTCCCTGGAAACGCGCCGTACAATACCAAGGTCTGTACGAACTAAGCCTCGGTTGTTGACGAAGCCCTCTGCCCACCGGCAGGGGGCTTTTGTGTTATTGATCCGGCAAATTTCGGGCAACGAGTTCAACATCGTCGTATCTTGCCAGCACCGATATCACCCTGGCGAGCGGTTCGGTGTATACGCCGGGTAAGTCTTGTTCCCCTGGGCCGTCTGCGCGAAAGGCTAAGCAATCCGCGGCAGGAACGTATTCAACAACTAGCCCGGGCTTATTTCCTCTCGCGTCAATCCGCTGAGAAGCTCCGTCTGCGAGAAAGACCACGACGAGTCCGTGAAGGCAATAGGGTGCACCTCCATCGCCAATCGAGAGTCGTTGGTAGCCCAGCCCAGCCGGAACCCCATTGGCTCGCAACAGGGCGGCCAGCAGATGGCTCTTAGAGTAACAAAAGCCCGTTCGGTGGAAGAGTGCCTCGGAGGCTTTACGAGTCACTGGGTTAAAACCATGATCGCCGCTGTGCAGGACCTCGTCTCTCACAAACTCGAAGCATCGTCGAATCACACCCTCCCGAGATGCAGACCCTTCGGCGAGAGCCGCAGCCATTGCTACGATCGCGGGCGAATCGGAGTCTATGTATTCGCTGGGTTCAAGAAAGGGCTCCATCGACATGGGAAGAATTAAGCCTACCCGCCCTCTCTTTGAGGGAGAGTTCAGTCGAAATTAGACCATTTCACGTCATTCCCCGTGGATTGTAGCAACCTTAACCTGGGAACAACTATAATCAATCGGATGGCAGATGTAGCCCAGATTTGGAGCGAAGCCATGCCGGTCGTCCGGCAAGGCGTCACTGGCGTTGGCGTGTGGACCGCCCTCAATACGGCGACTCCGATCGCGTATGAGGAAGGCGTCTTTGTGATCGGGCTTCCCGGTGAATCGGGCGAACTTTCCGGGCACCTCCGGCTGCCGTCAACTAAGCGGTTGATGGAGCAGCAGATCAGCAAATTGCTGAATGCTCAAACTGTCGTGCGTATCATCGACGGCACAACCATCCCGGATTGGGAGATCACGAAGCGTCGTGACGCTGAGCGGAAGAAACTCCAAGCCGCTGAGATGACCAAGATGCGCGCCGAGATGACGGCACGCACGAGCTGGGATGCAGTTTACGAGCAGCTAAGTCGACGGTTTGCCGCAGTGTCGAACAAGAGCCTTCCCCAGAATCGCGCCCGCTTTTACGAAGAAGCCGTTGCCCTCGTCGCAGAAGCTCGCCAGGGAATGACTACCTTTGATGATTCCGGTGAAAGAAATTTCGCCCGATGCATCGAGCGCCTCGCCCAATATTCTGAGATTCCAAGCTGCATCGTTGCAGTCGAGATCCTCAAACGAGCCGGCGAACTCTAAGCCTTGTCCGAAGCC
>JBBRHU010000318.1:0-4275 GCA_038222255.1 Fimbriimonadales bacterium
GGGACCGGGAGGCTGCCGGCGTTAACAGCGTAGTAGTAGGAATAGTTTTCGCTCAATGGCGTGAAATTCCCGTTCCAAGGGGCATCTTCATCTTCAGATCTGGTCACTCTGCGTGTGGTAGTGCCGGTACCTGAACTTGCCGACATCGTTTGAGTTGATCCCGACGTATTCTGGTTGGAATACCAGATTTGCAACCCAGCGGCACTCGAAAGGTATGGAAACCCCTCAACGCGAGTGTAACTTGCGGAACTTGTTAGGAGCGGCATCGAACACAGGAGAGGTGAAACTAGGATCACGTCGAAGTTATCTTATCACAAGTTTATATTGTTGAGTAGTTTTTTGATTATCTCGCTAAGATTTTGTTTGATGGTGGTTGAGCAGACACTATTCTGTTTAACAAGTGCTTCCTGGTAGGCTTCGGCCATGCGTCAGCCAACGGTATCTCTGACTCAGGAGCAGATCGACTTCTACCACGAGAACGGCTACCTCTCAATCCCGAACATCATGCCGCCCGACGAGGTCGAGTGGATGAGTAAGCTCTATGATCGGATGTTCGAGGAGCGAGTGGGGCGAGAAAGTGGCGACCAATTTGATCTCGCGGGCACCGATGAAGAAGGGAAGGAAGCGGTGCTTCCGCAGATTCTCGGTCCGGCGAGGTTTGCTCCAGAACTCAAAGACACACAGCTCTGGGTGAACGGAACTCATATCGTGAAGCAGCTTCTCGGTGAGGACGCATCGTTTGGCGACGGGCACATGATCTTCAAGCCCGCGCTCATCGGAGCCGAAACGCCTTGGCACCAAGACGAAGCCTATTGGGACCCCGCGCTCAACTACACGAGCTTGAGCATCTGGGTGCCGCTGCAAGAGGCGCTGATTGAGAACGGATGTATGTGGTTTGTCCCAGGGTCTCACCGTTTAGAGGTCCATCCTCATCAGAGCGTGGGCGCCAATGTCAAGATTCACGCGCTTGAGGCATTGGGCGCGGACGTGTCAAAGGCTGTTGCCTGCCCATTGCCCCCTGGTGGTGCGACCTTCCACACGTCGAGAACCCTCCACTACACCGGACCCAATCACTCCGAAATCCCTCGCCGAGCGTATATTCTCGGTGGCGGATTAGCCGCGACCCCTCGCACAGACGGGCGGAGTTTCCCTTGGAACGAAGTGAAGGAAACTGCCAGAGAAGAGCGCGCTCGCAATTCTAAATCGTAGCTTCGGAACATGCTAACCCCATGATCACGTAGTGGTTGTGGGGTTAGTCCATGATTTTGAGTTCTGCCATTTTTCTCGCGATTGTCCAACAGCAGCCATCTCCGCATCCGTCAGTTCAATACGGCCGATTGATCGATGAAGCGGGCCACCTCGTTTCCGATCGAAAGTTCACAGAAGCGGAGAAGTCGTATCGAGCTGCACTCAAAATCTTCGACCAAGATGGCCAAGTTTGGCTGAGCCTCGGCCAGGCGGCGGCGCTTGCCAAAGACTACGACACCATCATCGAATCTGCCGACAAGGTGCTCTCGCTCGGCGGATTTGGGGCCAAGGTTCGTGCCACTGCGCTCTTTGAGAAAGCTTGTGCGCTCGTCGCGAAAAATGATTTGTCGGGCGGCTGGAAATCGCTAGAAGCTGCCATGGCGGCGGGGTACCGAAACGTCGATTCAATGCGAAAAGATTCTCGCCTTGCCCCGTTGCACTCCAAAAAGGGCTGGGAGGAAATGACGGGTAGCAAAGATGTTAAGACGATGTCGAGGGTGGAAGGTTGGCAATATGACCTCTGGTTCCTGGATCGGGAACTTCGGCGGATTCACTATTCACCCTATCTAAAGCACACGGCAGAGGAGCGGAATCAGATGGTGCGCGCCTTGCGAGACCGCATTCCGACTCTCACCGACGATCAGATTAAGGTTGAGATGTACCGCTACGTCGCGACATTTGGCGATGGGCATACAAATATCCGACTCAATCCTTTCGTGCGGTCGCAGGTTCAAATCTTCTGGTTCCAGGAGGGCTTTTACGTCACGATGGCGCCGCCCGCCCAGAAGGAATTGGTTGGCGGAAAGATCGTTCAGATCGAAGGACACCCGATTGATGGGGTCGTCCGGAAAGTCGAACCGCTGATCTCGCACGAAAACCCGCAGGGTATTCGCTCATCAACGCCTGGCTTCATCGTCAACCCGGTGATCTTGGCTGGCCTCGGGTTGCGCTCTGGCAACGAGGGAGTTAAAGTCACTGTCGAAAAAGCCGGCGGCAGTAAGGTTGAAGGAAGACTTCAAATGTCGGACCAAGTCGCGCCTGGCGCAGATTGGGTCAAGATTCGAGACAAGGAAGATGCGCGTTATCTTAAGAACCGAGCCTTGAACTACTGGTTCGAAGAACTCCCAGAAATTGACGCAATCTACTTCCAATACAATGCCGTTCAAAACCAAGGCCAAGAGTCCCTCGCAAAGTTCACCGACCGCTTGTTCAAAGCCGTTGATGACAAGAAGGTCAAGCGGTTAATTGTTGATGTTCGATGGAATGGAGGAGGGAACACGTTCCTCAGCCAGCCAATTGTGAAAGGGATTGTCTCCCGGCCGGCGATCAATCGTAACGGCGGACTTTATGTAATCACGGGACGGAACACCTACTCCGCTGCGCAGAACTTCACAACGGATCTTTCTCGAAGTACAACCGCGATCTTCGTTGGCGAGCCGACCGGTTCGAGCCCAAATTTCATCGGCGAATCCATCCCCTACTCCCTTCCTTACAGCGGTCTCAAGGGCACGATTTCTGACCTGTATTGGCAGCGATCCTGGCCGATGGATGATCGAATCTGGATTGCGCCCGATCTCCCTGCGCTGCCCACTTTTGCGGCCCATGCTGCGGGCAAAGATCTCGCGATGGAGGCGATTCTTGCGAACATTCTGGCCGAAAAGAAGTAACCCTAATCGTGGGTCTAGAAAAGTATCGAATTTGGTTCTTCGCAGCTGCGATCTATAACGCGACGTGGGGAACATTCACGACCCTCTTTCCCGACCAGTGGTTCCGCTGGTTTGGCATGGAAAGATCAAACTATCCGCAGTTGATGGCCGCAATCGGAATGATTGTCGGAGTGTATGCGCTCGGCTATTGGCTGATTGCGATCAACCCGAAACGGTTCGGGCCGTTTGTGTACGTGGGATTGCTCGGCAAAGTTTTTGGCCCGATCGGATTTCTCATGGCCGCACTGAAAGGCGAATTGCCTTGGGCTTTCGGTTGGATGAACGTGATGAACGACCTCATCTGGCTCCCCATCTTCATTCCGTTTTCGATCTTGGTATACCGAGAGCACGGCGGCTGGCGGGGACTCTTCCCAACTAACGAATAGAGGATTGCGCTAAGCAGCGAAACACACACGAACCGGTGTCAACGCCTTTGACAATGTATCCAGAAGAAGCCTCGCTCACAAGTTCAAATCCTAGGCGGAGCGCAAGTCGCCGACTCGCAGTATTCAGCGGGTCGCACTCGATCTCAAGGGTTTCGACGCCGACCAGATGGCTGATCAGCTCCTGAACAGCGGAGGATGCAATTCCTCGGCCATGAAAGTCTGGGTGGAGAACGTACCACAGGAAGGCTGTCCGCCCAATGACCGATGCCCCCGTTCGACCGATTAACTCGTCGAAATCATCCACAATCGCAAACTCGACCCACGCCCCTGGCTCGTCGACCAGAGCTTTGAAATAGCGGTGTAGATAGCCTTGAGCGTCCTCAGCGGTTCTTGCGTCGTAGTCCTGAAACCGCACGACATCTGGGTGAGAGTCCAGCCAACTTAGCCGAGCGGCGTCTCCCTCCCGAAACTGCCGAATCATCCCTTTCGGATCATATCAACCAGCCCTTGGCCAAGAGTTGGTTCTTCGTATGTTGTCGTGATTCGCTTCCCGTCCTTTCCAATTGCCATTTTCGGCACCCGCTGATCTTTCTTATCCATCAGGACGATGATGTCGCGATCGCGAATCGACCAGCGGCCCAAATTCTTCTCTTTCACACCAGTGATTTCTGCGATAAAACGATGGTCTGCTTGGAACACTAGCGTCATTCGACCGACAATTTCGGCCAGTCCAGTTTTCATTTGTTCGAGCTGTCCGGTTCCTTTAGCACCCGCTGCCGCAACTTGCTTTTGGGCCGCTGCATTTAGATTAATTCTTACAGATTTGGTGTCATAGATCCACGTTCCGACCACCTGCCGTTCGATAGCAGCGGGAGATTGAAAGGCGACTGGTAGCAAACAGATAGACGATAGGAGCAATGAAACCATTGTTTGAT
>JBBRHU010000319.1:0-4267 GCA_038222255.1 Fimbriimonadales bacterium
AGGTCGTCCGTTCAAATCGGACAGTGCCCACCATCCGTGCGCAACACCCTTCAGCGGGGACGTAGTTCAGTTGGTTAGAACGCTGCCCTGTCACGGCAGAGGTCGCGAGTTCGAGTCTCGTCGTCCCCGCCATTCTTTTCAAGCATTTCCGGAAAGTTTGGCTTTCCAGCGTGGGAACAAAAAGGAACAGTAAGAAGTTTCACTTCTCTCCTCCCGCCACAGCAGTTTTAATTAGCTGCGGCAAAATCATCCTAACAACTTTGGTTTGTGCCTCTCTTTTTGCAGGCGTCAGGGCTTGCGTGTAAGTGTCGAGCGTTATTCGACTGTTGGCGTGCCGAAGTGATTCTTGAACGACCTTCACGTCTTCGCCATTCGCATTCAAGTGAGTTGCATAGCTGTGCCGAAACGTATGCCAACCAATCGGCTTGTCGATACCGCATCGCTTAGCAGCGGGGCGAATGTGCCGGCGCAAGAGGTTCTCGGGCCAGTAGGGTTGTTTGCCGTGCGTCGCCGGGCTCGCAAAAACCCAATCGTGCACCCGATTGAATGGTGCCATTTGCCGCCATCCGAGAAGCGATTGAGCCAAGTCCGGATCCAATGGGAGTGGCTTGCATGAGGCTTCCGTTTTGAGGTTGCCTATGACCTGGTGTACGACTCCACGATAGAGAGAGATTTCAAGCGATTCAAAATTGATGTCTCCCCACTTCAAAGCGAGGAGTTCGCTTACCCTCAATCCTGTCGTCGCTGCAAGAAAGACCATCTGCCTGTATGGATGTTTGAGTTCAATCAGCAAGGCGCTAATTTCTGCGAGGTCCAAGAAGCCTGGAATGGCCTCACGTTTTGCACTTTGCCGCACAAGTGAAATCGGGTTTTTCTCCGCCCACTCGTGACGCATGGCGTGATTGAAAATGGCACTCATAATGTTCCGAAGCTTCGCTTTCGTTCCAGCGGCCATGGACAGCTTGCTGAGCCATTCCTCAACGGCAACTGTTTTGACTTCGTCCAGCAAGTAAGTGCGCCACCGAGGAAGTATCCAGTTGTCCAGATAGCATTTGTATGCCGCCTTTGTTGAATACGCTCTCTTTTCGTTGTCCTCGGCCAGTTCCCTTTCCACGTAGTGTGCGATCAACTGCTCGCAACTAAGTGGTTGAAGTACGGATCGAGGGGTTTCCTTGTTGACGTGGATTCGAAGTGCGTCCGCAGCTTTCTGAGCTTCAGACCTAGTGGAATACACCTCCACTGTACCCACGACAACCTTGCGGTTTGTTCTCTGTCCATTCGGTTGCGTCTCGCGCCACCGGAAGATCCAAACATCGGGACCGTTATTGCGTCCCTCGCGTGCAACACAACCTCGCTGATACCTTGTCCGCTTGAACATTGGCTCTCGCTTCCCTCAGTTCTAGCGGACGGATTGGCGTTTTGAATTTATCTGAAGTTGGAGCCATGCGTCCAGTTCTGATTCGCGAAAATACCAATGTCCTCCAATCTGGTATCCAGGTAGCCTGCCCAGCCGCGCGTATCGTTGCAGGGTTTTGATATGAAGATTCCCTAGCAACCGCGCAGCTTGCGTGCTGCTGATCAATTCTTCAAAAGCCTGTCCGCGTTTCGGATGCGACGGCGCACGTCGTCCTGAAGTATTCGCATCAACATTCGCAGCGTTTTCTCCCCCTGTGGCCGCGTGTTGTGCGGCATTCGCGGGTAGCGCGAAATTGTCTTCGGAGCCCTGATGATTCTGTTGGAGATCAATCGACACATCTGCTGGGCTTGAAGCCTCGATGATGTGTGCTGCAGTGCGTGAGTCATGTCGTCTATTCGACGCTGGATTCTCACGCATACCGAATTGGAGGCGGTTGTGCATGGTTTCTATTTCAATTCCAATTGGAAGGACTCTCCTTTCGCACTTGGTTCGAGCTTGTTCGAGTGTTGGCCTGAGAGCCAGGATTGAAATTCTTTGTCCTTGTTATAGACAAGTTTAAGGGCTTCGGTCACGACATAGGAAGGTGAGCAGTCGAGGAACTCAGCGTACTTTGCGAGCCCCAGTCTTGCTTCCTCGTCCAGCCGTAGTTGAACGACCGTAGTTTTAGGCTGTTTGGGTGGTGCCTTCAGGAGTGCCATAGAGATTCTCTCCTCTCCGTATTTGAAATTGCTTCTTCTCTGTATTCAGAATTGATTACATCTCTGTATGCACGCGGCCAAAACACGGTCACGCTTCCTGCGTGACGGGCGGGAGCGACCACACAGAACTTTGGGCGGCTGAAAGCCGTCAAAAGTGGGGTCGCTCCCGCCCATCCTAGTGTTTTGGCCGCGTGCATCTGTCACCTCTTTACCACACCTATCTGCCCTTCTCTGAAGATTTTGGCTTGGCCGTGAGGGTGACCCCGGAGGTGAACTCGCCCCCTCCAGCCCCCTGATCTGCCAACCGTCACCCCATCGTCTCGTAGTGCCTCCGAGAGCTCCTTCGTGACCCTGCACGGTGAGAGTTCGGAAAAGAATCTTCTGGGCCGACAGTGACACTTCCGCCGCTGTAGTTTGAATGTCCTTCGGCAGTTGATTTCGTTTCCAGAGGTAATACAGAGTGCTGATGCTCGCTCCCGTGTAGCGCTTCCGGCAATTGCTCAAGAAGATTAGGTCTTGCTCGGTGACCAATCCATATTGTTTGTTGCCCCACTTAGTTTGCAGATCGAAATAGCGAACCAAATCGCTCAGACCCTTGCCTTCCACGTAGAGCGAGAAAAGCTCTGCCGCGTCTTTCTGCAACCCGCCTTCCGTCGAAATGTAGAGGAACTGGAAACCTGGAAGCAGTCGCAGCAGTGGCCGATATGTGCGCAAGTGTCTTATGTACGCGTCCACATGTCGGTGCTGAGGGTCGAGGTATGTGAAGGTGACCACAGGCATGTATTCGGGAGCGGGATAGGCAACGCAGAGCGGGAATCTGTCTGCAAAAGTGATCCCGCTGCCATGCTCCTTGGAGGGGAGAAACAGACTCTCGGGAATCTTGAATCGCCTTACGAAATATTGGCGCTTGGCTTCGGCAGTCTCGAAATAATCGTCCTCCGGGTTCGCGAGGATGTAATCGAGAGCCACGAGCTGCGCTTTGATGTAGTCGAGCTCATGTCCGCGGCGGTTGCGGAGATCGGGTTTGACAATCGCGTCGTAGATGGGGCGAGAGTGCAGGTGATACACCATGCTCCTGCGTCGATATCTTTGGGCGCTGGCATGTCCTAAGCCGAAGAGTTTTTGGACCAACCGGGCGTTTCGCTTGCCGCTTTTCGCGCCAGCAAAGTCGAGAAACTGCCTCACCGTGAAGTACCCGGAATGCGTCGCCACAAGGTAAAGAAAGCGGGATTCCACTTCGGTGTAGCCGAAGGCGCGGAGGTTGACGAGTTGAGGCTCGTGGATGGTCATTGTCATAGGCTGAGGATCGCAGTCGTCAGCTCCCGTTCGTTTCGAATTCGCCGCAGCCGGTCGGTATCGCCTGACTTGGCATAAATCTGAAAGCCGGCCCTGGCCTTCTCCGACAGCCCTTGGGGGCGATAATGATCCGTGGCTAGCTCCAGATCGAGGCGCTGGATTTCATTATCGATCTCGCGGACATACTCGACGCGCAGATCGGGGATGGGAATTTTGCCTTCGACAACTTTGAGGTGATAGTGACTTGCTACCTCTTCCCGCAAGGTTCGCGGGTTTCTGGTCTTGTCCCGCGAAGCGCGGGCGAGCCGTGAGTAAAGTTCGTCCTTGATTTCGTAGTCGAGTTGCACGCGAATCACCCTGTCGCCCTGGCTCTCGACCTCATCGGCAATCTTGTGATAGAGGCGGTAAAGGTCCGCGTCGTGGTTGGCTTCCCTGGGTTTCTTGAGACCATGATAGATAGCCTGGCCTCGTGGGAGCACCTTGCCGCGAGACAGGAACTTGTGACCTTCCTTGGTCAGTGTCACGACCTGACGCGGGTTGAACTCGATGTCTGTGATGGCTGTCACCTTCGCGAGTCCTTGGCGCACTAGGCTTTCAACGTCGTTTTCCATGCGGCCCCGGTCGCCGTTGTAGGCGAATTCGGCCAGATCGTTCTTGGCCACCACGCGAAACTTGCCGACTTCCGACATCGCGCAAATCTCGGAATCTCGCACCGAGTAAGTCCTGCTACGGTCAGTAAAGGTGATTCGTATGCGTTGCTTCAGCACTTCCCGCACGCGCTGTTCGCGTGGCACCGGGGGATGTTCCCTGCCGGATCGCTGTTGCCCCTCGCGGGAACGAGCGTCGCTCCCTGCTT
>JBBRHU010000320.1:0-4264 GCA_038222255.1 Fimbriimonadales bacterium
AGGAAATTCCAGACAATCTCTTAGTCACACCGACGTTGTGGCTTGGCGCCAGCGGTCACCATCTCGCCTTTCCTGGAACGCTGAGCGCGAGCATGGAAACGTACATCGGAGCAGTTCGAGACATCATCCGGTCGCTTCAGCCGCACGGTTTTCGCAAGTTCTACATCGTCAACGGGCACGGAGGAAATTCGGAGCCGAACGGGATCGCTCTTCGCCAACTGAAAGCAGAATTCCCGACGCTCACTCTCGGGCATTCTGGCTATTTTTCTTTCGCGAAGGATGCCGTCGCCTCGATTCTTGAGGGTCCGAGCAAGGAGATGCGACACGCTTGCGAAGCTGAAGCCAGCCTCATGATGTACCTCCACCCCGAGCTGGTCCGAGTCGACAAATTACGAGATGACGGCTTGGTGACCGACCCACCCATACCGGGACTGATCCACCATTTCGATGAACAGACCGAAGAAGGTAGCCACGGCTACGCGACATTTGCAACTGCGGAAAAGGGCAAAATCCTTTTCGAATCTTCGGTTAGTGGCCTGACCCAGGCACTACACAACCTCGCAAACGGGTATGTTTTGAGAAGTCCTCGAGCCTAGTGGCCGGACGGTGACAAAGATGAAACGAACAATTCGATTGACCGCCATTGCCGTGGTCGCAACCGTTTCGGCGATGGCTGCCGCGCAAAATGGCAGCCTCGGCGGAAGTGTCGGTCTCTACATGCCTACCAACGCCACTGTGAGAGCCGCTCTGGGCAGCAGCGCAATGCGCTTCGGTTTTGGCCCAGTGGACACTGAAACTCGACAAGAGGGCTTCAAGCCGAGCTTCGGCGTGATCAACGTGTCCAAGAACGGCAACCGACTTCTTGCGATTCCGGTCACATACGGATTTGAGCGAAAGCTAGGCAGTTCAACAGGCCCGCTCTCCCCTTACTATCGAGTTTTCGGCGGCGCAGCGTATCTTGACTATCGAATCGGAGCAAGCGCCGGTCGACGGTTCGCCCCAGTTTTTGGCGGCGAAGTGGGGCTTACCCTCAGCAGTGTTGCTCGAGTTTATGCCCGATATTCGGTCTTCAGCTCAACCGGCGGACTTAACTTCAGCGGCCTCGAACTCGTGGCTTCATTCTCGCTCTTCAAGCTCTAAAGCGGAGGAGAATACACACGATCACGCTCCTAGCGTATTCTATGGAGCGTGATCGCCCTCACCTTGCTCGCTACCCTCACCCTTGCGCCAGGATCTCGGACTGATGCGGACGGGTGGATCTACCTCAAGCTGTCTGGTTCTCCCCGAGAAATCGGTCGACAGTATGGGAGGCTTGCAAGTAAGGAGATCAACGACGCCCATCGCGCACTTCGCGGCGTCATGAAAAATTCTACTGGCAAGGAGTGGACGTATTTCCGCAACACCGCCAAGCAACTCTTCTGGCAAAAGATCGATACCGAATATCAAGAAGAGATCGAGGGCCAGGCAGAGTCGCTGAAGGCGGCTGGACTCCCCTACGACGCGCTCGATGTGCTGGCATTCAATGCCTATATCGAGATCGAAGGTTACTACTTGCCGTGGTCACGCAAGAACAACTCCGTCGCCACTCGCGAAAGCTGTAGCGCTTTCGTTGCCGTCGGAAAGGCCACCAAGGGCGGGGCGGTTGTCATGGCGCATAACCTCTGGTGGGATTACATCATGGGCCAGCGGTTCAACGTCATGCTCGACATCAAACCGGACAAAGGCAACCGGATCATGATGGATGCACTCGCGGGATTCATTCACAGCGGGAGCGACTTTGGAATGAATTCAGCAGGCATGCTCCTCACCGAAACCACGATTAGCGGGTTCACCGGATTTGATCCCAATGGCATCCCCGAATTCATGAGGATGCGAAAGGCTCTTCAATATTCGAACAATCTCGACGAGATGGTCTCGATCTTCAAAAAGGGCAACAACGGCGGCTATGCGAATACTTGGTTGATGGCTGACACCCGCAAAGGCGAAATTGGGCGGCTCCAACTTGGGCTAAAGAACGTTGTGTTTGATCGCAAGAAAGATGGCTCATACTACGGCGCCAACTTCCCTGAGGACGAAAAACTCCGCAAAGAAGAGTGCCCAGGCTATTGGTTTGATCCCAAGAATAACTGCGAGATGCGAAAGGCAAAGTGGTCAGAACTGGTCTCTAAGAACGAAGGCAAGATTGATGCAGAAATGGGCAAGCAATTTCTTGCCACAGGGATTCTGAATTCAAAGAGTGCCTTTGGAGGCGGCGCGGTGAACGCTAAAGTAGCCACCACTGACAACGTTTTGAGTTGGAATATGTGGGCGCGAATGGGCTTTTCTGATGGGATCGCTATGAGCTTTAGCAAGGCCCGTGGAGCAAATCGAGTTGCACAAGAGTTCTTGCGAGACGTTGATGCACGTCCCTGGCGATTGTTGGGCTCACGATAACTTCATAATCTAACCTATGGATGGCACAGCTGTTCTCATTGGGGTCCTCGTTGGCGCTTGCAGCGTCGGCGGGGTGCTGTTGTTCATCCTCCGCACTCGTGGCCAGGCATTCGACCAGCTGTCCGCAGAGGCAAAAGCAACTCAGGAATTGTTGCAGCAAGAGAAAGTCGCGCGAGCCCAATTCGAAGTTCGTGCCGCGCAAGTTGAGGCAGTCCAAGCCGAAGTTGAAGCCGCTAGATCCGAAGTCAAGAATCTTTCTGACCGTCATCAAGATGCACTGATCGAGATTCAACGACTAGAACTCCTTCAAGGGAGCCTTTCGAAAGCGATGGAAACCGAGCGCACCTCGCTCCTTGAGCAAGCCACTGAGCGAGAAAGGCTGCTTAGAGAGGGCCTGGCCAAAGAGCGATCCACCCTCGAAGAACAGATTCGGAAGCGCGAAGAACTTATCGCTCAAGCCGAACAGCAAATGAAGGACGCGTTCGAATCGCTTTCCTCCCAGGCATTGAAATCGAACCGCCAGCTGTTTAGCGAGCAGATTAAAGAAACTCTCGAACAACAGAAAGAACTGCTAGGCAAAGACCTCGACAAACGCCAGGTCGAATTTGACAAGCTCCTCCAACCTCTGACCGAATCGCTCGACGAGTACTCCAAGCGAGTGGACGAGATGGACAAGCACCAGGCAGAGAAGTCCACTAAGATGGAAGAGCATCTTAAGCAACTCTTCAACATCACAACCGAACAGTCGAAGACTGCGGCCGACATGAAGAATCTCTTCCGTGGCCCTGGATCACGGGGTCGGATTGGCGAACTCATGCTCAAAAGGTTGCTGGATGAAGCTGGCATGCAGGAAGGCATCCATTACGACCTCCAGGTCAGCTCAACCGCGGAGGAAGTTCGTTCTCGTCCAGACTGCATCGTCAAGTTGCCGAGCTCAAGACGAATCGTAATCGACTCAAAAGCGGTTTGGCAAGCCTACGAAGATTCACTCGCACTCGACGACGACACCGCCCGAAAGGCGAAGCTGATTGAACACGCGAAGTCTGTCCGGACAACCCTCGACCAGCTGGCTAAACGAGACTACGGAAAGGATGACGACATCGAGCTCGTGATCATGTACATCCCGATAGAAGCAGCGTTCCTGGCGGCGTACCAAGCCGACCCCGACCTTCAAAGTTACGGCTGGAATCGCGAGAGGAAGATTGTTCTTTGTGCCCCCACCAACCTGATGGGACTACTTCGTATTGTCATGTTAGACTGGCGACAGTTTGAGACTCAAAAGAACGCCCACGAAATCACGAAGATGGGTGGGGAAATCGTTGACCGTATCCGTATTGTTGCAGATCACATTTCCGACATCGGTCGGGGTTTGAACAACGCAGTTTCGGCCTATGACAAAGCAGTGACCTCAATTGATCGCAACCTCCTCACTTCGGCGCATAAACTACAGAAGATGCATGTCGGCTCAGAAGTGAAGATGAAGGCATTGCCAGATGTAAAGCAGGCATCGAACGAGTTCAAGAAGGAAGAGCTCCGGACACCATTGCCGAAAGCACGACTTCTCGAACTCAATTCTACTTTCGACTTAGACTTCGAAGACGAATCAAGTGAAGCGGAGAAGTAAGAGCTCGTTGTGGTTATACTGATGGCTAAGCCACCATGTCGACAGTCTCGCCTCACGAACCGGTTTACGTCAAAGTCAACGATATCCTCCGAGAGGAAATTCGAAGCGGAAAATACGCTCCTGGCGATCAGTTCCTAACCGAACGTGATGTCGCCGAACGCCATGGCGTCAGCCGAATTACTGCAAACAAGGCCCTCGCGGCACTGG
>JBBRHU010000321.1:0-4247 GCA_038222255.1 Fimbriimonadales bacterium
CTTCTTGCCTTTCTTAGGCGGCGCTGGCGTTGTGGGAGGTGTGAGCATCGGAACCTTCGATCCTACCGGCAGAGGTTTGGTGACCTTAGGCAGCTTCAACTTGAGGGTCGGCTCATACTTCCTCCACTCAGCATCATCGACTCGCTTGGCGTGACTATCCGCAAACACAATGATCCGTTTCCCATCCGCTGCCGGTGCTGACTCGAAGAGCATAATCGTCTCCGAGGGAGATTGTGTGGCGCTCGCAGATGTGCCAGCAAGCGCCATGTTAAATAGGAAGCGACTATCCGGATTATTTGTATTCCAAAGTGCCTCATTCTTAATGTAGGGCTGGACAAGTCCCTTCAGAGTTCCTGTGTCTTGAACGTACGGATAGATATCATCGTTATCTGTGATCAAAATGAAGATGCCGATCCCGATCTGTTTTCCATTGCTGAGCGCGGAGATAGCCGCAGATTGACTTTGAACCCCTGGACGATCGACTGAGATCGAGGGGAGCTTCAGCGAACGAAATCTTGCTGCGAGCAAATCTGGTCGGGGATCAAAAGCAGACACTTTTCCCATATCGAACAGTCGAAGCCGTAGCGCGCTCGGTTCGGAAATATCGAGGGCGTAGGTGATCATGTACCGAGTTCCTCCCATTACTAGGATGTCACCCCGATACCAAACAACAGACAGGCACTCCATTGCAAATGCCGCCTCTTCAGGGTCGTCTAGCACAATAGAGATTCCTGACTGCGGCCGCTGTCTGCCCATGCCAAAGAGCTCGACCCACGTGGGGCCCGTGTTACCGGGCAACTTCAGCGCGAGGAAGTCATCCTTTAGATCCTGCGGTTTGAGCACCAACGGAATCCCGCTTGCGTTCAATTGGGTGAGCAGTTCCTTCGGGTCTTCGTGAACTACTTTGGACTGTGCGGCGGCAGAACCGATGATGGCAATCGCCAATCCAACCGTCGCCAAGTATCGAGTTTTCATATTGCGAATATTATGCGCTTGCTTCTGGTATCAGTGAGGAGATGAATCTGCTCGTCACCGGCTTCGGTCCGTTCCTGAGCGTCAAAGATAACCCTTCGTCCGTTCTAGCTCGATCTTCTGGGCGGGACAACAAAATCCTAGAGGTCGCATACGCTGCCGTCGACGAGTTCCTTGCGGACCCAAAGTTGCTCACTTACGACGGACTGTTTTTGATGGGCGTGGTTCGTCGCCCCTTTGTTTCGCTCGAAGTTCAGGCAAAAAATGCGGCGAGCAATACCCCGGATGTCCGCGGCATCATTAGGACACCTAATGACTTGGATCTAAGCCTACCGTCAGTGATTCAAGGAACGCTTTGGACTGAAGAAATCATCTCGAGCGCCTCTGGAGATCTCTTGCCGAGCGATGACGCAGGGAGCTATCTTTGCAATTACATTTACTACCAGGCGCTTCGAAGGTTGCCGTCTTTGCGTATCGGCTTTTTGCACGTCGCACCATTTGATGAGGTTTCCGAACGAAGACAGTTTGTCATCGTTCGCACGCTATTAAGTCGATTGAGTCTGCATAAAGAACCAGCGATGTCCCTCTAAATCCTCAACCCGAAATCGCCGTCCGGGGAATCCATCTTCTAGCTGGGAGAGGATGGTAGCTCCAGCTGCGACGGCCATTTTGAATACCTCTTCAACATCTTCGACGTAGACGAGAACCCCGTTGAAGATGTACGGAACTTGCGACCACTCCGCCGCGGGTGGATAGTTCGCGCGAACGCTCTTCGGAGACTGGTACTGAGGGGTTGGAGCCGCAAGCATGATCACCTGTCCCGCTATCGATAGTTCGCCGTGGGTGAGTCGACCTGATTCGTCAAGCCATCGCTCTTTCTCCACAAACCCGAAAGCCCTGATCAACCAGTCCATTGCAGCATCCCCATCTTCGTAGGACAGCATCGGAACAATTCGTTGCATATCAGGCGCCTCCCAGCACGTCAATGAGCGACGCAAGCAACACGTGCCCGCTTGGGTTCAGCTTGTATTGAGCAGGCTGAGCCCCGAGGCCTCCCCACGGGCGTAGAGTTGTCAAGATCGTGTCATTCAGCCGTACGATCATCGGATGCTCTGCATAGGTTCGAACGTCGATTCTATTCATCAGGATTTCGCCACCACCGAGGCCCTTGGATTCTAGCCAGCTCATGTCGATGGCACAGTCTGGAGCAATCCCCCAGAATCGATCCCACCGATCTCGAAATGGAACGTGAGCCCAGAAATCATCATCAAGAAATTCATAAGCGGACTCCCGCCAGAAAGGCATTGGAAGAGTTCCTTCTTCTTCGAGGAAAACGATTCCTCGCCCCCCTTCTTGAATCCATTCGTTGATGGCAGGCTCTAGGCCAACTCCGATCAATCCTCGCTCTTCTCCACCAGCAACGCCAAGTCGCCGAGCAATCGCAGAGGTGACAGGCCAGTTGGGCTGGTACTTCTCAAAGACCGTTATCGGCCACCGGTTCGAAGTTTCTCCGAAGCGAACTTCAAGTGCGTACTCACCTGGAGGCGCGGTCCAGGATATCTGCGCAACCTCGGTGGAGACCATCGCTGGCACCTCGCGTAGCGACTCGCAACCTCGATGGACAATATTGCCGGCTGATTCGACGATTTGCCATGTCAAGCCTGACAGTAGTGCCTTCTCTGAGTGCACCCCTAACCGAACGAACACCTGTCCCGAGAAGAAAACAAACGGGTCAAGGTAGCCAGCGCGGTTCCCACCGTTGATCCAAGGAGGGCGCCGAATGGGGATTGGGAAAACTACACATTCGCCATTCCACGGAAGCACCTCTTCGGGCCGATAGCGCGCAGAGCCCCAGTCATCGAAGAACCCCGCCGTCGAGATAGGGGTGTCTCGCCATCCGGTGATCACATAGCCCTCAATCTCAGATCTAGCCCGGACCATCTCTTGAACCGTCTTGCGAACGAAGAGCGCCTTTTGGCGAGAAGACTCCATCAACCCCGCGTGCCGATTTGCGCGTGGTTCGTGGACAAACCGACACTCACGCATGATCCGAGGCAGGTCATGTTGCCATCGGACGCCTTGGTCATTCAGCTCTCGCAGGGCAGATGCCCAGTACGGCAGCCGGTCTTCGATTCGGGGCAGGTCTCGGTGCGCGTCGATATCGTTGAACTCCCCAAGCAGCACCCGTTTGCTTTCGCGCGGTCCCGGCAGTAACGAATCAAGCACCTCTGGATAGAACGGCGTTTCGCAATAAGGATGAAAATCGTCAAACGTGCCAAATTCTCTCAGGTCGCCACCGTACATCTCGGCTCCGCCAGAATTGTCCTTTACCAGTGAGCAACCGGTCAGATTTCGCACGAGTTGCACGAGCATTGACCTAAGCTCGGGGGGAGTGGACTGGCTGAGTTCGCAGCCAACCGTCCAGATTCGAATGGAGGCGTGGTGACGATATTGCAGAACGATCCTCTCAATTTCTGCAACCATCGATGCCTGCTTCTCGGCATCCCCAGTCGGATCCCAAAGCGGTAGCTCTAGCCATGCGTGCATGCCCTCTTCCTGAAGGATTTCGAGATATTCGTGAGGAGGCACCCAAAGGCAGAACTTGACGGTGTTGAACCCAAGCGATTTTGCCGCCAGGACTTCTTTGCGTATCAGTTCCGACGAAGGGTTCTGGTGACCCAGATCGGGATACCAACCCCAGTGGAGCAGACCACGGAAGTAGATTTTGTCATCGTCCTGGGCTGACGACGGCTTCGCCGCCAGTGCCGGTCCCATCTCGACCCGCTTGTAGATGCCGCCGAAGGTGTGGAACACGAACGGCAAGAATCCACTGAGGACATCCTTGACTGGAAAGGTCGGCCCACCGTTTTTGACGACACGAACTTCGACCTGAACCGACCGCCCCCGAAATTCTCGTAGAGGCACCTCGAACATGTCCCACATGCCTTCGTGGACCTGCTGTAGCTGTCCGTCGATGAATACCTGGGCTTGATAGCTGACGCCCCAGAACCGGAGGACGACGTTGTTTTTGGGCACCTTAAGCTCGGTGCGATAGAAGACCGGGCCTTCTTCGGAAAGCTCAAGGTCTTGTCGCCAAGCGTGAGGGAATGCAACATCCCTCGGAATGCGCCCATCCTGGTAGTCCACCTGCCAGTGTGTGATTTGTTCGGTTGGGATTTCGCTCATCTCCGAACTGATTTTGCCCGAGATGAGCGATGAAAGTTAGCCGAGTGCGGTGCGAACCGAACGAAGACATCTCTGAAGCGGCTCAAACC